>JBDSTQ010000204.1:0-3959 GCA_039928195.1 Sphingomicrobium sp. | reverse complement strand
CAGGTCGAAATCCTTGCTTCCGAAACCCAGCACCCGCAGCCGTCATGGCTGCGCTTCGTCGCCACCGGCAAGGCGCGCGCCGGGGTCCGCCGCTTCGTCCGCCACAAAGAGCGCGAGGAGACCGTCGAGCTTGGCGGCAAAATATACGAAGAGATTGTCGCGCGGCTTCCGGCCGATCTCGACAAGGCGGCGTTGAAACGCGCGCTCAAGAAATTGAAGCTTGAGGGCGAAGATGAATTGATGATCGCGATCGCGCGCAAGCGCGTCAGCGACGCCGCGCTGATGGAGGCGCTGATGCCCGGTTCGGCGAGCGGCGATGTCGCTCCGCTGCCGCTCGGCCAGCGCACCGCAATCTCGATCAAGGGGCTGACCGCGGGCGTCGCTTATCATCTCGCGACCTGTTGCCACCCGATTCCCGGCGACCGCATCGTCGGCCTCCGCCGCGAGGACGAGGAGATCGAGGTCCACGTGATCGGCTGCGATACGCTGGCGAGCGGGATCGACGCCGACTGGCTCGACCTCGCGTGGGGCGAAGGCTCGGACGGCGGCGCGGCACGGCTGTGTGTGATCCTGCGCGATATCCCGGGCGCTCTTGGCACGATGTCGGGCATTCTCGGCCAGAAGCGCGCCAACATCATCAATTTGCAGCTGGTTCATCGCGACGGCAATTTCCACACCTTCCACCTCGACGTCGAAGTCCACGACCTCGCCCACCTCCACGCCATCGTCGCCGCGCTGCGCGATGCCGAGCCAGTCAGTTCGGTCGAGCGGATCTGACGCCGCCAACGGCGTCACCCCGGACTTGATCCGGGGTCTGCCTGCCGTTCGCGCAGACAGGAGAAAAGGCGGATCCCGGGTCAAGCCCGGGATGACGGTTAAACCCGTGCCTCTTTCCGCTGTGCCCGCGCATGGGCATCGCCCGCGGCAAGCACCGCCAGCATCACCAGGTCCGACGCGCTCGCGGTCATCGGCGCGATCTGCACCGGCTGCTCGAGCCCTAGAACATACGGCCCAAGCACGCTTTCGCCGCCCAGTTCGCGCAGCAATTTGGTCGACAGGCTTGCCGACTGAAGCCCCGGCATGATCAGGATGTTGGCCGGGCCGCTCAGTCGGCTGAACGGATAATAGCGCTTCTGCATGTCGTAATTGAGCGCGACGTCGGGCGCCATTTCGCCTTCATATTCGAAATCGCAAGTGAAGCTGTCGAGCAATTTCACCGCCTCGCGCAACTCGTCGATATGCATTCCCGGCGGATTGCCGAAGGTGGTGTAGCTGATGAACGCCACGCGCGGCTCCAATCCCATACGCCGCGCGAAACCCGATGAGCGCAGCGCGATCGCGGTCAGTTGCTCGGCGCTCGGGCGCTCGGTCACAGCGGTGTCGGCAATCAGCACGGTGTGGTTGCCGCCGACGATGACGTTGATCCCGAACGGCGTCGCGCCGGGCTCATCGTCGATCACCGTGCGCACTTGGCGCAGCGACTGGCTGAACGGCCGCGTGGTGCCGGTGATCATCGCGTCGGCCTCGCCCAGCGCGAGCATCGCCGCGGCGAAATAATTGCGGTCCTGATTGACCATCCGTTCGACTTCGCGGCGGAGGAAGCCGTGGCGCTGATGCTTGGCGTAAATATATTCGACCGCGCGCCCGACCAACGGCGAATTCTTGCTGTTGAGCACTTCATAATCGTGCGGGTTGTCGACCCCCAATTCCTTCAACCGGTCATAGACGTCGTCGCGCCCGACCAGCACCGGCGTGCCAAAATGGCCTTCCTTGAAGGCGATTGCCGCGCGCAGCACATTGGGCTCTTCGCCTTCTGCGAACAGCACTCGCTTGGGGTTGGCGCGCGCGGCCTCATACGCCAGTGTCATCACCGCGACCGTCGGGTTGAGGCGTCCGCGCAGCTGCTGGCGATAGGCGTCCATGTCGGGAATCGGCTTTTGCGCGACTCCGCTGGCGATCGCCGCTGCGGCCACCGCCGAAGCGACCACTTCCATCAGCCGCGGATCGAACGGCGCCGGGATGATATAATCGCGACCGAAGCTGTGGCGCAGCCCGCCATAGGCCGCGGCGACTTCCTCGGGCACCGCTTCGCGCGCGAGGTCGGCAAGCGCATTGGCGGCGGCGATCTTCATCTCGTCGTTGATCGCGGTCGCGCGCACGTCGAGTGCGCCGCGAAAGATGAATGGGAAGCCGAGCACATTATTGACCTGGTTGGGATAGTCCGAGCGGCCGGTCGCGACGATCGCGTCGGGCCGCGCCTCGTGCGCCAGCGGCGGCGAAATTTCGGGGTCGGGGTTGGCCATCGCGAAGATGATCGGATCGCGACCCATAGTCTTGACCATTTCGGGCTTGAGCGCCCCGGCGGCGCTGAGCCCGAGAAACACGTCGGCGCCGGCGCAGGCATCGGCGAGCGTCCGCGCAGCTGTGTCGATGGCATGCGCGCTCTTCCACTGGTCAAGGTCGGTGCGGCCCTTGTGGATGACGCCCTTGCGGTCGCACATCGTGACATGGTCGCCGCGCACGCCCATCGCCTTGATCAGCTCGGTGCAGGCGATTGCCGCCGCGCCCGCGCCATTGACCACCACGCGCACGTCCTTGAATTCGCGATCGGTGAGGAAGCAGGCGTTGATCAGCCCGGCGGCAGTGATGATCGCGGTGCCGTGCTGATCGTCGTGGAACACCGGAATGTTCATCCGTTCGCGCAGCGTCTGCTCAATGACAAAGCAGTCGGGCGCGGCAATGTCCTCGAGGTTGATCCCGCCGAAGCTCGGTTCGAGCAATTCGACGCACTCGATGAAGCGCTGGCAATCCTCGGTGTTGACCTCGATGTCGATCGCATCGACGTCGGCGAAGCGCTTGAACAGCACCGCTTTGCCTTCCATCACCGGCTTCGACGCGAGCGCGCCGAGATTGCCCATGCCGAGGATCGCGGTGCCGTTGGAGATGACCGCGACGAGATTGCCCTTGCTCGTATAATCATAAGCACAGGCGGGATTGTCGGCGATCGCCTGGACCGGCACCGCGACCCCCGGCGAGTAAGCGAGGCTGAGGTCGCGCTGGGTCGCCATCGGCTTGGTCGCGACAATTTCGATTTTGCCGGCGCGCCCGCGCGAATGATATTCAAGCGCTTCGGCGTCGGTATATTTGACGTTGCTTTTGGACATGGGTGAAGCCCTTAGTCCATTTCGTCACCGCCGCGAAAGCGGGGGTCCCGCTGCCTTGCATCCTTCCACATAAAGAAGCGGGATTCCCGCTTTCGCGGGAATGACGAGTGAGAAGAATCCGGCTACCTCGATCTTATGGCCCGCGCCGACGCTCCCACCCCGATGATGGCCCAATATAAAAGGCTCAAGGACGAGGCCGGCGACGCCTTGCTGTTCTACCGCATGGGCGATTTCTTCGAACTGTTTTTCGACGACGCCAAAGCCGCCGCCGCGTGCCTTGACATCGCGCTGACCCGGCGCGGGTCGGACGGCGGCGAGCCGATCCCGATGTGCGGCGTTCCCGTCCATTCGGCCGACGCCTATCTCGCGCGGCTGATCAAGGGCGGACACCGCGTCGCCATCGCCGAGCAGATCGAAAGCCCCGCCGAAGCGCGCAAGGCGCGCGGGTCGAAGGCGCTGGTCGACCGTGCGATCGTTCGCCTCGTCACCCCGGGCACGCTGACCGAGGAGGTGCTGCTCGATGCGGGTGTCGCCAACTGGCTCGCCGCAGTGGCGCGCGTGGGCGAAGATTGGGCAATCGCCGCAGCCGACATTTCCACCGGCCGCTTCGAGCTCGTCGCCTGCGGCCCCGGTGAATTGGCGGGCGAACTGGCGCGGATCGGCCCGGTGGAAACCATCGCGCAGGACAGGATTCCCGGGATTGCGACCGTTGCCGGCAAGGGCGGCTTTGACAGTATCGCTGGCGAAAAGGCCCTCACCGCTCGCTTCGCCGTCGCCACGCTCGACGGCTTCGGC
>JBDSTQ010000203.1:0-4630 GCA_039928195.1 Sphingomicrobium sp. | reverse complement strand
GGTTGAAGGTGTTTCAGGCGGCGGGCTCGTTCGCATTCGCGCCACGGCCAAGGGCCGAATCCTCGCCGTCACGCTTGACGACACGCTGATGCGGCCGTCGGAAAAATCGATGCTTGAGGATCTGATCGCTGCCGCGATCAACGACGCGCGGAGCAAGGCCGACGCGGCCGCTGCGGTTGAAATGCAAAAGATGCAGGGCAGCCTGCCGCTTCCGCCGGGGTTCAAGCTGCCGTTTTAATTCGCTTGTGAAGCGCGCCGTTCGGGCCATATGCCTGCCCCACAGGAGGCGCGCATGAGCTTGGGCGCGATGCAGGACTTTCCCCTGCGCATCATGCGGCTGATGGACCATGCCGAGCGCGAGCATGGTGCGCGCGAAATCGTCTGCGCGCGCAGCGACGGCTCGATTTTCCGCACCGACTGGAAACGGCTGACAGACGATGCGCGGCGGCTTGCCCAGGCGCTCGAACGGTTCGGGATCAGTCCCGGCGAGCGCGTCGCGACGCTGGCGATGAACCACGACCGCCATCTTGTCGCCTGGTTCGGCGTGGCGGGGATGGGCGGGGTGTTGCACACGCTCAATCCGCGATTGTTCGACGACCAACTCGATTATATCGTCAATCACGCCGAGGATCGCGTGCTCCTCTACGACCGCGCTTTCGCGCCGCTGGTCGAACGGCTCAAACCTCATTGGCCGACGCTCGCGCAGTTCGTCTGCTTCGACGACGCGTTCGACGATCTGCTGGCGGCGGAGGACGGCGACTATCGCTGGTACGAAGGCGACGAGCGCGACCCGTGCGGCCTGTGCTACACCAGCGGCACCACCGGCCATCCCAAGGGCGTGTTGTACGAACATCGCTCGACCGTCCTGCACGCGATGTCGATCATCGCCCCCGACGTGTTCGACGTGTCCGCGCGCTCGGTGATGCTGCCGATCGTGCCGATGTTTCACGCCAATAGCTGGTGCATTCCCTATGCGGCGGCGATGGTCGGGTTCAAATTGGTGCTGTGCGCCGATAATCAGCCCGAGCGGCTGTGCGGCCTGTTCGAAGCCGAGGACGTCACGCATTCGGCCGGCGTGCCTACCGTGTGGCTGGGGATGATCGACCATGTCGAGCGCACCGGTGCGAGCCTTGGCCGGCTGCGTACGGTGATCATCGGTGGATCATCGGCCCCGCCGGCGACGATCCGCTGGTTCGGCGAGCGCGGGATCCGCGTCAATCACTTGTGGGGGATGACCGAAATGTCGCCGGTCGGCACCGTCGGCGCACCGCCCGCCGACTGGGACGCGCTGAGCGAGGATGAGCAATTGGCCTATATGGCGCGCCCCGGCCGCTCGATGTTCGGGGTCGAGCTGCGGGTGATCGACGATGTGGGCAAGGTGCTGCCGCGCGACGGCACCAGCTCGGGACGGCTGCAAACGCGCGGGCCGGCGGTGGTCAAACGCTATTTCAAGCAGGATGCCGATTGCGTCGATCAGGACAATTGGTTCGACACCGGCGACATCGCGGTAATCCACCCCGACAACAGCCTGCGCCTGACCGACCGGGCCAAGGACGTGATCAAGTCGGGTGGCGAGTGGATCAGCTCCATCGACCTCGAAAATGCGGCAGTTGGCTTTCCCGGGGTCGCCGAAGCGGCGGCGATCGGAATTCCGCACCCCAAGTGGGACGAGCGCCCGCTGCTGCTGATCGTCCGCGATCCCGGCAGCACAATCGGCGCCGACGACATCCGCGCCTATCTCGCAAAAGAGGTCGCCAAATGGTGGCTTCCCGATGCGATTGAATTCGTCGATGCGCTGCCCCACACCGGCAGCGGCAAGCTGTCGAAAAAGGATCTGCGCGACAAATATCGCGATTATCGCTTCGCCGATGCCGAGGCGATGATCGGGCGCGACTAGAAAAGATGATCGGGCGCGACTAGAAAAAGCGCGCGCGCTCGCCTAACTGACGCGCAACTCCCGCATTCAATTCTGAAGGATTCGCGACCCCATGGCCGCTCAATATTCGTATGTGATGAAGGGCATGTCCAAGGCCTTTCCGGGCTGCAAGCCCATCCTCAGCGACATTCACCTGCAATTTTATTCGGACGCCAAGATCGGCATCGTCGGGCCCAACGGCTCGGGCAAGTCGACGCTGATGAAGATCATGGGCGGACGCGACAAGGAGTTTACCGGCGAGGCCTGGGCGGGCGAGGGGATCACCGTCGGCTATCTCGAGCAGGAGCCCCAGCTCGACCCGACCAAGACGGTGATGGAAAACGTCCGCGAGGGCGTCAAGCCGGTGGCCGACATGATGGACCGTTTCAACGCCATCAGCGCGCTGATGGGCGACCCGCCCGAGGACGCCGATTTTGACGCACTGATGGCCGAAATGGGCGAGCTTCAGGAAAAGATCGACGCGGTCGACGGGTGGACGCTCGACAACCAGCTCGAGATCGCGATGGACGCTTTGCGCTGCCCGCCGGGCGACGCCGCGGTCGACAATCTGTCGGGCGGCGAAAAGCGCCGCGTCGCGCTCACGCGATTGTTGCTCGAAAAACCCAATATCCTGCTGCTCGATGAGCCCACCAACCATCTCGACGCCGAGAGCGTCCAGTGGCTCGAAAAGCATCTCGTCGATTATCCGGGCAACGTCATCCTCGTCACCCACGACCGTTACTTCCTCGACAATGTCGTCAACTGGATCCTCGAACTCGATCGCAGCAAATACTTCGTCTACGAAGGAAATTATTCGACCTATCTCGACAAGAAAGCCAAGCGGCTCGAGCAGGAAGGCCGCGAGGACGAGGGCCGCCAGAAGGCGATCAAGGAAGAACTCGAGTGGATCCGCCAGAGCCCCAAGGCGCGCCAGACCAAATCCAAGGCGCGGATCAAAGCGTTCGATGCGTTGGTCGAAGCGGCCGAGAAGCGCACGCTCGGCAAGGCGCAGATCGTTATCCAGACCCCGACGCGGCTTGGCGGCAACGTGATCGAGGCCAAGAGGCTGACCAAGGCCTATGGCGACAAACTGCTGTTCGAGGATTTGTCGTTCAACCTTCCGCCGGGCGGGATCGTCGGGGTGATCGGCCCCAACGGCGCGGGCAAGACCACCCTGTTCAAGCTGATCACCGGCGCCGAGACGCCCGACGACGGCGCGATCGCGATCGGCGACACGGTCCGTTTGGGCTTCGTCGACCAGAGCCGCGACGACCTCGATCCCAAGCATAATGTGTGGGAGGAAATTTCCGGCGGGCATGAGCTGATGACCGTCGGCAAGCAGGAAATGCAAACCCGCGCGTATGTCGGCGCGTTCAACTTCAAGGGTGCCGACCAGCAGAAGAAGGTCGGCCAGCTGTCAGGCGGCGAGCGCAATCGCGTTCATCTCGCCAAGATGCTCAAGGAGGGTGGTAACGTCCTCCTGCTCGACGAGCCGACCAACGACCTCGATGTCGAGACCCTGCGCGCGCTCGAGGAAGCGCTCGAGAATTTCGCCGGCTGCGCGGTGGTCATCAGCCACGATCGCTTCTTCCTCGACCGCCTCGCGACGCACATCCTCGCGTTCGAAGGCGACAGCCGGGTCGAATGGTTCGAGGGCAATTTCCAGGAGTATGAAGCCGACAAGGTACGACGCTTTGGCGAAGAGGCGACCCGACCGCACCGGATGACGTATCGGAAATTGACTCGGTGAGTGTCGTGTCGGGTTAAGTTCCCCTGCGAAGGCAGGGGCCCAGACCCTTGCTGGAGCTTTAGCGGAAGCAAGGTCATGCTGCACTGATGAAAGCCGGCTACGTCTACATCATGGCTAGCGCCCGCAACGGCACGATTTACATCGGAGTCACTGCAGATGAAAAAATGGAAGCGGCTGTGGAAGCTCAGCACGATCGAGCAGATGAATCCCGGATGGCGGGATTTGTATCCGGACTTAAGTTTAAAGGCGCCTTGCGGCGCCTGACTGGGCCCCTGCCTTCGCAGGGGAACCGAAGTTGATTACCATCACCGACCGCTTATGGCTGTGGAGCGGCGAAGGCGGGAGCTGGCATTTTTTCAGCATCCCCGAGAATCAGGCCGATGAACTCCATATCCATCGCATGTCCGGCCCACGCCGCGGGTTCGGATCGGTACGGGTCGAGGCGCGGATCGGGGACGTGGTGTGGCGGACTTCGGTATTTCCGCAGAAAGACGGCGGGTTCATCCTGCCGGTCAAGGCGGCGGTGCGAAGGCAGGCGGGAATATCCGCCGGCGATGACGTCACTGTGGCGCTTGATCTGCTATGAGCGCCAAAGCTTGCGGTGAGGCCCTTGCTCAGCCCTCTCTCTCGCTTGCCCGTTTGTCGTAATTGACCGCCATCCGCTCGAGCATCTGCGCCGTTGTGCGGTCATAGGTGGCGCGCGCCAGGCGGCGGCAACGGTCGGCCTGCTCGGCATCATCTGCCTGATGCTCCGAGTGTTCGGGCCTGCCCGATCCGTTGACGCTCATGTCGAAATAATCCCGCCGGTTACGCTCAGGTCAAAACCGTTCGCGCCGGGGGCCGTTCCTCGCTTCGTCACAAGTTTCGCCGTTGTGTCGTCTAGGTAACAGTTCGTTTCGGGCCTAACGCAAGCGCTTGACCAATGGCCGGCCCTCGGCGCCGTCCTTGACTTCGAAATTGGGCAC
>JBDSTQ010000202.1:0-4040 GCA_039928195.1 Sphingomicrobium sp. | reverse complement strand
CCGCTTGCTCGGGCTCGTCGACCACCATCCGCCCGTCGAAGATGTTCACCGATCCGATGAAGTCGGCGACGAAGCGGTTGGCGGGGAATTCGTACAGGTCGGCGCAGCCCGCGATTTGCGCGATCTGGCCCTTGTTGACGACCGCGATCCGCGTCGCCAGCGACAGCGCCTCGTCCTGATCGTGGGTCACGGTGACAAAGGTGATCCCGACCTTGTCCTGAATGTCGGCAAGCTCGAACTGCATTTGCGCGCGAAGCTTCGCGTCCAATGCCGACAAGGGTTCGTCGAGCAACAGCACCTTGGGCTTCATCACCAGGCTGCGCGCGAGCGCGACACGCTGCCGCTGCCCGCCCGACAATTGGTCGGGCATCCGTTCGCCGAGCCCGTCGAGCCGGACCAGTGCGAGCGCTTCCTCGACCCGCGTCCTGATCTCCGCCTTCGGGGTGCGCGCGATCTTCAGGCCATATCCGACATTCTGCGCGACCGACATGTGCGGGAACACCGCGTAAGACTGAAACACCATATTGACCGGGCGCGTGTTCGGCGAAACGTTGGCCATGTCCTGCCCGTCGATCAAAATCTGCCCCTCGGTCGGAAGCTCGAACCCGGCGATCATCCGGAGCAAGGTCGTTTTGCCGCAGCCCGACGGCCCGAGCAGCACGAAAAACTCGCCGGCCATGATGTCGAGGCTGACATGGTCGACCGCGGCGAGCTGGCCGAACATCTTGGTGACGTTGCGAATCTGGATGATCGGGTCGGCCATCAATGCGCTCCGGCGGCTGCGCTTTTGGTGATGTCCTGCATCTTGAGCGCGATGGTGGTGAGGATGACGGTCAGCGCGATGAGCAGGGCCGATACAGCATTGACCTCGGGCGTGACCGAAAAACGGACCATCGAATAGACTTTGACCGGGAAGGTGATGGTGTTGGGCCCGCTGGTGAAGAAAGTGATCACGAAATCGTCGAGGCTGAGCGTGAAACTGAGCAAGGCGCCGGCGATGATCCCGGGCTTCATGTGCGGCAGCAGGACGTCGCGAAAGGTCTGCCATTCGCTCGCGCCCAGATCCTTGGCGGCTTCCTCCTGCTCGCGGTTGAAGCTGGCGAGACGCGCGCGCACGACCAAAGCGACGAACGGGAAACAGAAAGTGATATGGGCGATGGTGATCGCGCCGAGGCTCAGCGGCCACGGCAGATCGTTGGGCCAGCCGATCACCGCGAAGAACACCAGCATCGCCACCCCCATGCAGATTTCGGGGACGACGATCGGCAGCGCCATCGAGCCTTCGACGCTCGCCTTGAACGGGAAACGGAAGCGCCACAGCATCACCGCGGCAAGCGTCCCCAGAACGACGCTGGCGAGCGTCGCGAGGAACGCGATCGTCAGCGAATTGCCGAGCGCGATCATCAGCGAATCATTGTGGAACACCTTGTCGTAATATTTGAAGGTGAAGCCCTTCCACACGATGTTGCGCTTCGAATCGTTAAAGCTGAAGACGATCAGCAACAGCAACGGCGCGTAGAGAAATAGCGCGACCGCCCCGACCCACGAGCGGAGCCACAACCGTTTGGTATATTCGAGCGGGGCGATGGCGCGGCGGCGGGCAAGGATCATGTCCGTGCCTCGCTGCGCTTGTTGCGCACTGCCTGAAGGGCGATGAGGATGAAGGTCGCGTACATCAGCACGAACGACAAAGCGGCGCCGAACGGCCAGTCGTTGGCGCGCTTGAACTGGCGCTCGATGACGTTGGCGATCATCTGGCTGTCGGTCCCGCCCATCAGATCGGGGGTCAGATAAGCGCCCAAGGCGGGCACGAAAGTGATCAGCAGGCCAGACAATATACCCGGCATGGCGAGCGGAATGACGATCCGCGTGATCGTTTTCCAGTGCCCCGCGCCAAGATCGAGACTGGCCTCGATCAGACTTTTGTCGAGCCGGTCGAGCGCGGCGTAAAGCGGCAGCACCATGAACGGCAGATGGACGTAAACCAGCCCGAGGATCAGCGCGAAATTATTGTACAGCAAGGGCACCGGCTGAAACGGATCGAACGCCCCGAAACCGAGTGCCAACGACACCGCGCTGGCGCCGTTCCAGATCCATTCCAGTCCGGCATTGGCGAAGCCGCGCTGCCCGAGCAGCGAGAGCAAGGCGTAGGTGCGGATGAGAAGGTTGGTCCAGAACGGAAGCATGATCAGCAGCAGCAGCCACGCCTTCCACCGCTCGGTCGAAAAAGCGATCGCCATCGCCACCGGAAAGCCGATGACGAAGTAGATCGCGGTGGTCAGCGCGGCGACCAGAACCGACTTGAAAAAGATGCCGAGATATAAGGGCTCGAGCGCACGCGCATAATTGCTGATCGTGCCGGTCAGCTCGATCGTCGTCAGCCCGCTGTTGCGCCCGAAGCTGTAACCCCACACGATCGCCATCGGAACGACGAAGAACAGCAACAGCCAGGCGATTGGCGCGGCGGCGATGACCGCGAACGCGCGCCGGCTGAGTTTCCAGTCCTGCATTGCGGCTTACGACGCGCGCACGCGGGTGAACGCTTCCTCGTAGAGCGGCTGCATGTCGGGCCGGAACTTGGCATATTCGCACTTGGCCATCGCCGCCGCGGGGGGGAAAATCACCGGATTATTCTTATATTCGGCAGGCATCAGCGCCTTGGCCGCGGCGTTGGGGGTCGGATAAAGGATCGTCTCGGTAATCTTCTTGCCGACTTCGGCGTCGAGCAGATAATTGATGAAAGCATGCGCATTCTTGGGATGCGGCGCGCCCTTGGGAATGCACAAAGTGTCCGAATTGAGCTGGCTGCCTTCCTTGGGCACGACGAAGTCGACATCGTCGTCCTCGGTCATCAATTGCGCGATGTCGCCATTATATTCGAGCACCAGGTCGACCTCGCCCTTGCCCAGCAAATCCTGGCCATTGTCCTCGTGGAACGCCTTCACGAACGGCTTTTGCTTGATCATCATTTTCTCGATCGTCGCGATGTCCGCGGGCGTCAGATCATTGACCGACTTGCCGAGATATTTGCCGTAGAGGCGGAACAGGTCGCCGGCCTCGGACAATAAGGAGATGCGGCCCTTATATTCATCGCTGTCGAACAACGGCTTCCAGCTGTCAGGAACGCTTTTGACCTTCGACTTGCGATAGCCGATGCCGAGCACGAGCCAGGTGTAGGGCATCGAATATTTGCGTCCCGGATCGTAAGCGACGTCGATGAACGCAGGATCGATATTCTTCATGTTGGGGATGAGCTTGTGGTCGAGCGGAACGATCATTCCCGCCGGGGCCATGCGCTCGACGAAATCGTTCGACGGAACGATCACGTCGAACCCGGGATTGCCCGCGCGCAATTTGGCGAACAGTTCGTCGTTGGTGGCGAACAGCGACATGTTGACCGCGGTGCCGCTCGCCGCCTTGAAATCATCGAGCGTGGTTTCGCCGATATACGTGTCCCAATTGTAAAAATTGAGCTTGGGCTCCTCACCGGTCGGCGCGATCTTGGCCGAAGCGCCGGGGGCCGCGCCTTTGTCGCCGCCGCCTTTGCCGCACGCGCCGAGCCCGGCGAGGCTGATCCCGACCGCGGCAACGCCGAGTCCCTGGAGGATCGAACGGCGGCTTTTCAAATCGCCCAGCGTGATCTTGATTTCGTCCATCCTGATTTTCCCTCTCGACGCGATGCGGTCCGGACTCATGCTGGACCGAAATTTTTCCCGGCGGAAGAAGAAAATCGGTTGGACCGATAAGTCGCTTCCCCGCGCGCGGCCACAGGAACGCGCTCCCACTGGCGAACGCCAGTCGGTTATGCGACAAAGCACCGATCCGAAAAACCGATAGCTCGATGAACATTACCTTCCGACAGATGCGTTATTTCATCGCGGTGGCCGAAATCCGCTCGATTTCGGGCGGCGCGGCGAGCGTCGGGATTTCGCAAAGCGCGGTCACCGACGCCATCCGCTTCATCGAGGCGGAGGTCGGCGCCGAATTGTTCGCGCGCCATGCCAAGGGCGTCGTGCTCACCCGCGAAGGCCAGCAATTCC
>JBDSTQ010000201.1:0-6723 GCA_039928195.1 Sphingomicrobium sp. | reverse complement strand
TCAGCGCGGTTGCGATCAGCACATCGGTTCGCGCATGGCGATAGACGCTCTTCGAAGCCGCTTCGATCATGCTGCCCCCTTCCCGCGCATCATCGATCATGACATGGGACCGCCACGCCCCTCGTCTCAACTTGCACGACTGGACGGCCTCCCGGCCTAGAACTTCGTCCCGATCCTCAGCCCGATCGTGCGCGGCCGCCCCGGTACGATCTTGGTCGCGGTGCACACGCTGCACACCACGAAGCGCGACAATTCGTTGCGCTGGTCGAAGACGTTGGTGGTGAACAGCTCGACGCTGTGCTGGCGCCAGTCGAAGCCCGCGAACAGATCGACCAGGGTCGATCCGCGAATCCGCCCGAGGAAAGCGTTGGGGTTCACCGGGACCAAGTCATCTCCGATGTTTTGGCGGATGTCCGCACTGGCCGAGCTTTGATGCGCGACGCCCGCCTGAACGTGCGCCTTGCCCCCGCTCATCGACCACGAATAGCGCGCCGTCGCGGCCATTTTAAACTTGGGCGTTATCGGCAGCCTTGTGCCCTTGGGCGTAACAATGAAGTCCTGCTCGCCCGCGTCCGGGTCGTCGGCGGTCGGTGCCGGGAAAAAGGTGTTGCACCCCGCCGCCGGATCGAAGCTCAAATTGCAAATATTCTGTTTGGTCTTGGCATCGGTGTAAGCCGCCGCCGCATTGAGCGTCAGCCCGCCCTGGACATAGCTGATATCGCTTTCGATCCCGTCGATGGTCGCGTCGCGACCGTTCTGAATTACCGTCAGACTGCTTTCGCCGAGAAAAGCGAACTGGAATTTCTTCCACAGCTGATGATAGACCGCGCCGTTCCAGCGCAGCCGCCCGAATGAGGTTTTCCAGCCAAGTTCATAATTGGTCAGAAAGTCCGACGAATACGGCGGAAGCGCGGCGCGGCGGTTGATCCCTCCGGGGCGGAAACCGCGCGACCAGGTCGCGTAGAACATCAGATCTTCGTTGGGCTTATATTGCGCGTTGAGGCGATGGGTGAAGCCACTGTCCTTGACGCGCTTTGGCTTGACCTTGCCGTCCTCGAACACGCCGACGTTGGTACACGGAATTCCGTCGATGCTGCCGGGCGCGAAGCCGCCAGTGCCGCCGAAGCGGATCAGCTTGCCGTCGACCGCGAAACATTCGGCGACGCCGGTGCGGCTGCTGCCGACGGCATTGAACGGCTTGCCGTCGGGATTGCGACCGTAACCGGCAAAGCCGAACAGGCTGTTGTCGAACTTGTACAGTCGACCGCCGGCGGTCAGCGTAATCTGTGGCGTGACGTCGAAGCTCGCTTCGCCGAACAACGCATAATCCTTGTCGATGCGCTCCTGCTTGGTCAGCCAGATCGTCCCCGGCCGGCCATTGACGGACAGGAAGTCGGCGAGATTGTCGACTCTGTAATCCTGGAAGATATCGTTCGCCTGGCGCTGATAAAAAGCACCGGCGATAACCCGGAAGGGCTTGTCCGCGGGCGACGCGATGCGCACTTCCTGGCTCAATTTCTTGAAGTGGTTCGTCCCCACGATATATTGCGTCGGGTCGATGTCTCTGCCCGCATTGTCGTAGAAATACAGATAGTTGGCGAGTCCGCCCGAGCCTTCGTAAAGATCGTCATAGACAGCGGTATATTCGCTGTAATCGCTGACCCCGTAAGTCGGCCGATCAAGATAGGCACCGGCATAAGTGATGTCGAAATTGCCGATCTTGCCCTCGACCGTCAGCGCTGCTTGGGTAAATTTGTCCTTGCTATATTCCTTGCGGAAACGCTGCGTATCGAGATCATCGAGATCGCGTTCCATGTAGAACACGCCGTTCGAGCGACTGTTCTGGTGGAGGATCTGCGGCGTGACGGTCCAATTCTCGGTGAGGTCGATCTTGAGCGCGGCGCGCCCGCCGAACGTCCGCAGATCGTTGAAATTCTTCTCGGCGATGTCGCTATTTTCGATGCTAAATCCATCGCGCACGCACCCGATGGTTGGAAAGACAACCTCACCATCGTCTCCGGGCTCGCCAGGTCCCAAAAGCGGACTGCCGCAATAGGTGCGGGACCCGAAGATATTGTCGATATAGCCCGCGTCGCGCTCGTAAAATCCGCTCGCGCGGAACGCGATGCGATCGGTTACCGGAAGGTTGATCATGCCTTCGAGGCTGCCGCCGACACCGCCGTGCGAGACCTTGTTGAGCTCGGCGTCGACGCGCCCGACGGTAATCCCGAGTTCGGGCTTGTTGGTGATGATGCGGATCGTGCCCGCCTGGCTCGATGCGCCGTAAAGCGTGCCCTGCGGCCCGGCGAGGCTCTCGATCCGGGCAATATCATAGATGTGGACGTCCAGCGTCCCGCCGATAGTCGTGATCGGCTGCTCGTCGAGGTATGAGCCGACCGACGGGAACGAGCCCGAGTGATTGCCGTCGCCGCCGGTCGCGACGCCACGCATATAGACCACCGTGGTTCCAGGCTGCGAGGTCTGAAAGCTAACCGACGGCAGCTGCTTGGTGTAATCTTCGAAGTTCGAGATGTTGAGCTGGTCGAGCCGGCGGGTGCCGATCGCCTGGACCGAGATTGGCACGTCCTGAAGATTTTCCTCACGCTTGGTCGCGGTGATCACAATCTCGGTCTGGTCGTCGACCTGCCCGTCCTGCGCGGCCTGTTCAGCCGGCGTCGGCGCGGTGTTGTTGACCCCCGACTGGGCGAACGCGGGCGACGCCAACGCGCTGGAGGCAAGCAGCGCCAGAGCGGCGCGACGCACTTTAAGATCGGTCATGAAATCCCCCCGGAACGTAATTGTCGCCATAGCGTCAAACTCGTGACGCAAAGTCAACGACGAACCGTCGGCCGGCCGACTGTGGCTGTCGATTATCGGCTCAGCGTTGCCGAGGAGCCTCGGGATGAGCGCCGAGCACGTCGCCCAGCGCGCGCTTGAGCGGTTCGAGAAACGGCTCGTAAGGCCGCCATTCCTCGGTCGCATCGCGATAGATCGGGCGCCGCACCTGCTCCGAGCTTGGTGTGCGAACCGCGCGCTCGGTCTTGTGGAATTCGAGGCACGCCGGTTCGAACGCGAGTCCGAGTTGATCGAGCAAAGCGCGCACCTCGGCCTCGGTATCGTCGACCATCCGTTCATAGATCACGCGGTGGACCCGGCCCGGGAGCACGGCATCGACATGCGCCATCAGCCGCACATAGTCGGCGTAATATTGGCCGACATCGGCAAGGTCGTAGCTGAACCCCTGCCCGCGCGCGAAATGCTGGCGGAAGTTGGAGAAGCAGCACGACAGCGGGTGGCGCCGGGCATCGATGATTTTAGCGTTGGGCAGAATCAAATGGATGAACGGCACGAACAGCCAGTTGTTGGGCAATTTATCGATGAACAACGGCCGCGCGGTGCGGCGCTGGACCGACGCACGCGACAGATATTCGGTGCCCAGCGCGGTGCGCTGGGCGGCCGTCAAATCGAGCACGCTTTCAGGGTAACGACCGTGGCTGCGCGCGAGCGCGGGCAAATCGGCAAGCTCCGACGTGCCTTCGACCTGGCTGTGCGACGACAAGATTTGTTCGATCAGGGTCGATCCGGCACGCGGCATGCCGACGATGAAGATTGGGTCGGGCGCGGGGTCGCCGCCGCTGTCGCGCGCTGCGAGGGCGTCGCGCGTGAAGCTGGCGATGCAGCGATCGACGCTGCGCCGGAAGCGCGCCGGATCATAGGGCTCGGCCTTCCGCCGAAGCGCATTGCCCGCGGCATAATGCGCGAACGCCGTCGGCCACTCGCCGCGGTCGTGAAGCGCCTTGCCGAGCGCGAAGTCGAGGTGGACGCGATCATCGTCGGCAAGCGAGGAGCCATCCAGCGCCAAGCGCATCGCCGCAATATCGTCGTCGCTGAACTCGAGCGTCTTCAAATTGGCGAGGCTGAACCACGCTTCCCCGAGCGTTGGCCGGATGGCGATCGCGCGGCGGTACGCGGCGATGCCTTCATCGAGCCGGCCGATCGTCTTGAGCATATGACCGTAGCTCAGCCACACGCGCATTTGCCCGGGCGAGCGCTGCAGGACCTGCTCGTACAGCGCGATCGCCGCCTCGAAGTCGCCCAGCTTGCCCAGCGTCGCCGCCTTGAGATTGAAATGGCCGAGATTGTCGCCATCCTCGGCGAACACCGCATCGAGCAACGGCAGCGCTTCGGCCGGGCGCCCCATGCGCCCGAGCACCAGCGCCAGATTGGCGCGCGCCGCGGTAAAGCCGGGCGCGATTTCGACCGCGCGGCGTAACAATGTCTCGGCATCGGCCCAGCGCCCGATCCGCGCGGCGAGCTCCGCGAGCATGCGGATCGCCTTGGCGTCGAACGGATCGTCGGTGAGATGCGCCTTGAGCAGGCGTTCGGCGACATCGGGGCGATTGTCGTGGAGCGCCGCCGCCGCCTCGATCAGGCGCGGGTGAAAATGCAGCTGGGCGATCGGTGGAGGCACGGCTGCGACCCTATGGCGGAATTGGGCCGTTGCAAGCGCCGCGCGTGGCAGCGATAGCGGCGTCATGCGCTATTTCGAAGATCTTGAGGTCGGGGCCGAGACCTATTTCGGCAAATATGAGGTGAGCCGCGAGGAGGTGCTCGAGTTCGCGCGCAAATATGATCCGCAGCCTTTCCACTTGTCCGACGAAGCGGCGGCCAAGACCCATTTCGGGCGACTGTCGGCGAGCGGGTGGCACACCTGCGCGATGACCATGGCGGTGATCGCCCGCTTCGTTGTCGCGGACGAGCAAGCGGGCCTTGGCTCGCCCGGAAGCGACGAATTGCGCTGGCGCAAGCCGGTCTTTCCCGGCGACACACTGCATGTGCACAGCAAGATCGTCGACAAGACGCCGTCGCGCAGCCGCCCCGAGATGGGCTCGTTCCGGACCGAAACGAGCGTCACCAACCAGCATGACGAGCCGGTGATGACCTACACCTCGATCGTTCTGATCCGCCGCCGCCCGGATGCGGACGGCGACGGATAGATTTTAGTTGCGGCGGCGCCGTTTGGTCGTCGTCTGATTGTCTTCACTGGTGCGCGCGGTGGCCCGTTCGCTGCGCCGCTCGTCGGCGCGGGCGCGGCCTTCGCTGATCCGCTCCTGAATCCGCTGCTGCTGGGCGACGGCGCGAGCGCGCGGCGAGCGATCGGGATTCAACGTCTGCGGCCGCGTGAAGCCGCCCCAATTGGGCGTGTTGACGACCTTCACGCCCGAACGCTGCGCGCGCTGACGGCGATCGGTCCAGTAGCGCTGCTGCGTGTCGCTCCAGCGGATCGGGCGGCGATAGCTGTCGTAAACATAATAGCCGCTGCCCGGATAATAATAATTATCATACCAGCCCGAGTAAGGGCTGCCGTAGCCATAGCCCGAGCCATAGCCGTACGGGCTGCCGTATCCATAGCCGCCGCCATAACCGTAGCCGCTGTTATAGCCGTAGCCGCCATTATAGCCGGAATAGCCGTACTGGCTGCCGTACGAATTGCCGTAGCCGTAGTTCGAATAGGGATCGCCGTAGCCGAAATTGAGGCCGCCATAGGCGCAACCGCCAAGCGCGATAGCGCCGGCGGCGAGCATTGAGATGAGGGGAATACGCATGGTTGTGGTTCCTGCCGAAAATTACGCGTCGGACAGATGGCACAACGAATATTAACCGCGCCCGTTCCTGCGGACTCCAGCCGGAGGCGGCCGGGCGGTCTAGCCCGCGATCCCGGCGTCGGCCTTGGCGGAGCGGCTCTTCGCCTGATTCTTGGGATCGAGCGGGCCCGTCGGCACCACCTGGCGCTTCGCGCTGTACCACAATTGGCGATAGGCGAAGTAGGCCAGCACCGTCGCGAACAGAAGGAAGATCGACACCGCAAGACCCGCCGCATGGCGGCTTTCGAGGGTGGGCTCGCCCGCCCACACCAGGAATGCGGCGACGTCCCTGGCCATCGCATCGACGGTCGCGGGCGAGCCGTCGGCGAAAGTCACCTGGCCCTTGCTGGTCAGCGGCGGCGGCATGCCGATGTTGAGATTGGCGAAATACGGATTGTAATAAAGGTTCGGCGGAGTCTTCGCGTCGGGATGGGCCTTGAGCACTTCCGCCGACTGCTTCTGATAGCCGGTGAGCAGCGAATAGATGTAGGCCGCGCCGCCTTCGCGCGCCTTGGTGATCAGCGTCAGGTCGGGCGGATAATTATTATTGTTGGCCGCTCGTGCCGCGGTTTCGTTCGGATAGGGCGACGGAATGGTGTCCGACGCAACCGCCTTGCGGCCGGCGGCTTCACCGGTCTGCGGATTGATCGACGGCACCTGGGTTTTCCAGTCGGACGCGATCTTCTTGATCTCGGCCTCACTGTAGCCAAGGCCCTTCAAATCGCGGAACGCCATCAGGCTCATTCCATGGCACGCCGAACAAACTTCCGAATAGACCTGGAAGCCGCGCTGGAGCTGGGCCTTGTCGAATTTGCCGAACGGACCGTCGCTGGACAGCCCTAATTCCTTATGTTCGCGGTGCAGCGCTGCCGACGCCAGCTGTTCGGGCGGGCTGGCGTAATAATCCGCAATCCCGCTGAACAGCGAGATCAGGAGGACGCCGGCAAAGCCGAGACCGACGAAGAAACCGATGACTCGAATCATGACCTGCGCGTCCCCTTACTCGGCTGCCGGAGCGGCGGTGCGCGGCGCGCGGCGCGGCATCGTGCCCGCCGGCGCGGATTCCTGCGCTTCGCCA
>JBDSTQ010000200.1:0-4812 GCA_039928195.1 Sphingomicrobium sp. | reverse complement strand
TGGTGCGCGGCGAATCCGATGCGATGTGGGCGTCGCTGGCGAACCGCCGCCCGGGCTTCGTCGCGGGCGTGTCGGCGATGCCGTCGCTCCACGTCGCGATCAGCGTGTGGATCTGGCTCGCCGCGCGCAGCTTGCTGCCCCGCGCGGCGCCATTCGCGCTCGCTTATGCGATGTTCATGTGGGTCGCCTCGGTCCAGCTCGGCTGGCACTATGTCAGCGATGGCGTTGCCGGTGCGCTCGGCATAGTCGCGCTGTGGTGGCTGGCGGGAAAGCTTAGCGCGAAGTCGTAGCACGGCGCTTGCCGCTCTCGGGTGTCGCGGCTAATCGCCGCCCCGATGTCCGTATCCCCCGAACAAGTCCGCCACATCGCCAAACTGGCGCGGATCGCGATGAGCGATGCCGAGCTCGACAAATTGGTGCCCGAACTCAACGCGATCATCGGCTGGGTCGAGCAATTGGGCGAAGTCGACACCGACGGCATTGAGCCGCTGGCGACGGTGGTCGACCAGAAATTGCGCCTTCGCGCCGACGTTGTCGATGACGGCAATATCCGCGACGATGTCCTCGCCAACGCCCCCGACGCGCAGCACGGCTTCTTCGCCGTGCCCAAGGTGATCGAATGATGCGGCGTGCACTTTGTCTCGCGGGAATGACGACCAATGGCTGAGCTCACCCATCTCACCATCGCCGAGCTGCGCGATGGCTTCCGCGCCGGTGACTTCTCCGCGCGCGAGATTGCCGAGTGCTATAACGCCGCGGTTGCCGGCGCGCGGGCGCTGAATGCCTACACCGTCGAGACGCCCGACGACGCGCTTGCTGCCGCCGCCGCCGCCGATGCGGGGCGCGGGTCGGGCGACCTTGGGCCGCTCGCCGGCATTCCGCTCGGGATCAAGGATCTCTTCGCGACCAAGGGCGTCGCGACCACCGCCGGAAGCAAGATCCTCGGCGGGTTCAAACCGCCGTACGATAGCTTCGTCAGCGCCAATTTGCGCCAGGCCGGGGCGGGCATGCTCGGCAAATTGAACATGGACGAGTTCGCGATGGGCTCGTCGAACGAGACCAGCACTTACGGTCCGGTGATCAGCCCGTGGCGCCGCGCCGGCAGCAACGTCGGCCTGACCCCGGGCGGAAGCTCGGGCGGATCGGCGGCGGCGGTCGCGGCGGGGATCGCGCCGGGCGTCACCGGCACCGATACTGGCGGCTCGATCCGCCAGCCCGCGGCGTTCACCGGCATTTGCGGGATCAAGCCGACCTACGGCCGCTGCTCGCGGTGGGGAATCGTGTCGTTCGCCAGCTCGCTCGACCAGGCAGGGCCAATGGCCAAAACGGTGCGCGATTGCGCGATCCTGCTCGAGGTGATGGCCGGCTTCGACCCCCGCGACGCGACTTCGCTCGATTTGCCCGTGCCCAAATGGGAAGCGGGATTGTCGAGCAATCTCAGCGGTAAACGCGTCGGTATTCCCAAGGAATATCGCATCGACGGCGTGCCCGGCGAGATCAATGCGTTGTGGGACCAAGGCATCGCCTGGCTGCGCGACGCGGGTGCGGAGATCGTCGAAATCAGCCTGCCGCACACGCGATATGCGCTGCCGACCTATTACATCATCGCACCCGCCGAAGCTTCGTCCAACCTCGCCCGCTATGACGGCGTCCGCTACGGCCTTCGCGAAGAGGGGGTGAAGACGCTCGATGACATGTATGCCGCCACTCGCGCCGCGGGCTTCGGGCCTGAGGTCAAGCGCCGCATCATGATCGGCACCTATGTGCTCTCGGCGGGTTTCTACGACGCTTATTTCACCAAGGCGCAGAAAGTGCGCGCGTTGATCAAGCGCGACTTTGCCCAAGCATTCGAGCGTTGCGACGTGATCCTCACGCCCACCGCCCCCTCCGCTGCGTTCGGTATCGGCGAGAAGATGAGCGACCCGCTGGCGATGTATTTGAACGACGTGTTCGCGGTCCCCGCGAGCCTCGCCGGACTGCCGGCGATGAGCGTTCCAGGCGGTCTCGACAGCGCCGGCCTGCCGCTCGGGCTGCATTTGATCGGCCCCGAACTCGACGAGCAGATCGTCCTCAACGCCGGCCTCGCGATCGAGGAACGCGCGGGCTTCACCGCCACAGCGGAGAAATGGTGGTGAAGGAACGCGAGCGCGTCGAGGAGGAGAAAGAACTCGATCGCCGCATCGACCTCATCAACGTCGTCTTCGGAGCGGCCCTGGGCGGCTATATCGGCGACGTCATGGGGGCGGCGCATCTATCGGGCCACAAGGGGCTCGTGCTCGCGGTCGCGCTGATCATCCTGGTGTGTCTGCTGGTCGCCGTACGCAACCTCGTCCATGTGCTGCGCGGGACGCATCACGGCTCATGGAAAGTGCCGCTGGCGGTGGTCGTCGGCGGATTGGTATTCTTCGTCGTCATCCGCGGCGACACCTATCTCGATCTGTCCTCGCTGGTTCCGGTCGCGGTCGGCTGGATCGCGGCGTTCGCGGTGGTGCTGACGTCGCACTTGTTGATGCTGAGGGAACGGCGATGAGCGACTATCTGATCAAGGGCGACAGCGGCGAGTGGGAAGTCGTGATCGGCCTCGAGGTCCACGCCCAGATCACTGCGACCAAGTCCAAGCTGTTCTCCGGCGCGGCGACGGCGTTCGGGGCCGAACCCAATACCCAGGTCAGCCTGGTCGACGCAGCGATGCCGGGAATGCTCCCGGTGCCCAACGCCGAATGCATCCGCCAGGCGGTCCGCACCGGAATGGCGCTCGATGCCCAGATTAACAAATGGTCGCGGTTCGATCGCAAGAATTATTTCTACGCCGATCTGCCGCAGGGCTATCAGATCAGCCAGCTCTACCATCCGCTGGTGGGCGAGGGGGTGGTCGAGGTCCTCGTCGATCCCGCCGACGAGAGTTCAGTCAAGGCGATCGGGGTCGAGCGGCTCCATGTCGAGCAGGACGCGGGCAAGTTGATGCACGATCAGCATCCGACGATGAGCTACGTCGATCTCAACCGCTCGGGCGTTGCGTTGATGGAGATCGTGTCGCGTCCGGACATGCGTTCTCCCGCCGAAGCAGGGGCTTATCTGCGCAAGCTCAGAGCGGTTCTGCGCTACGTCGGCAGCTGCGACGGCAATATGGAAGAGGGTTCGATGCGCGCCGACGTCAATGTCAGCGTGCGCAAGCCGGGTGAGGAACTGGGGACGCGGACCGAGACCAAGAACGTCAATTCGGTGCGCTTCGTGATGCAGGTCATCGAACATGAGGCCAAGCGCCAGGTCGAAGTGCTCGAGGGCGGCGGCGAGATTGTCCAGGAAACCCGCCTGTTCGACCCCGACAAGGGCGTGACGCGGACTCTGCGCTCGAAGGAAGACGCGCACGATTACCGCTATTTCCCCGATCCCGATCTGCTCCCGCTCGAGCTCGACGAGGCGTTTCTCGACGAATGCCGCGCGTCATTGCCCGAACTGCCAGACGCCAAGCGCAAGCGCTACGAAGCGCACGGCATCACGCCCTACAATGCCGGGGTGCTCACCGCCGAGGTCGAGGCTGCGCGCTGGTTCGACATGTTGCTCGATGCCGGCGCGGAGCCGAAACAGGCCGCCAATTGGGTCGTCGCAGAGCTTTACGGTGCGCTCAATCGCCTCGGCCGAAATATTGAGGACAGCCCGGTTACCCCCGCCGACGCCGCCGAACTGCTCAAGCTCGTCGCCGACGGCACGATCAGCGGGACCATCGCCAAGCAAGTGTTCGAGATCATGCTTGAAACCGGCGAGCGGCCAAGCGCGATCGTCGAGGCGCGCGGCCTCAAACAGACCAGCGACACCGGGGCGATCGACGAAGCGGTCGACGCCGTGCTCGCCGCCGATGCCGACAAGGTCGCCGAATATCGCGCGGGCAAGGAGGCGTTGTTCGGCTTTTTCGTCGGCCAGACGATGAAGGCGATGCAGGGCAAGGCGAATCCCAAAATGGTCAATGAGGCGTTGCGGGTGAAGTTGAATGCATAAGCTGCTGCTAGCGCTTGCCGCTTTGGCAAGTCCGGCCATCGCCGCCCCGCCCACGCTCCTGATCGTGATCTCGGTCGATCAATTGTCGGGTGATCTGTTCGATCAATATCGACCGCACTTCACCGGCGGCCTCGCCCGACTCGCCGGCGGAACCGTGTTTCGCAACGGCTATCAAAGCCACGCCGCGTCCGAGACGTGCCCGGGCCATTCTACCATCCTCACCGGCGACCGCCCGGCGCGCACCGGGATCGTCGCCAACGTCTGGTTCGACGCGAACGCGCCGCGCGCCGACAAAGCGGTCTATTGCGCCGAAGACGAGCGCGCGCCGGGAACGACGTCGACGGCGTATAAAGTGTCGCCGGTCCACTTGCGCGTCACCACCTTTGGCGACCTCCTCAAACGCGCGTCGCCCGCCAGCCGTACTATAGCGATCGGCGGCAAGGACCGTTCGGCGGTAATGCTCGGCGGTGCCGCGCCCGACCAGCGCTGGTATTGGGACGGCAAGCAGTTCGCCACCGATCTGGCGACGATACCGGTCCCGCGCAGCGTCACCGCCACCAATGCCGCGCTGGCAAGCGCGCTCGCCGCACCCGCCGATGGCCCCGAAATTACCCCATTGTGCGCTGCCAAGGCGCAAGTATTTCCAATCGCCGGCGGCGGAAAGCCGGTCGGCAATGGCACCCTGGCCCGCGCCGCCGGCGCCAACAGCGCCTTCCGCGCCACTCCGCAATTCGATGCCGCATTGCTCGCGCTCGCGGCCGGGTTGATCCACGAGCAAAGCCTCGGCCGCGGCGCCGCGCCCGACCTGCTCGCGAT
>JBDSTQ010000199.1:0-4955 GCA_039928195.1 Sphingomicrobium sp. | reverse complement strand
GCCATGTCGCGGACCATCTGGCGGTTGAGGCTGTGGAGCGGCTTGGGTCGGTTGAGCCGCAGCCGCCCCGCCGCGCCGTCCTTGACCGTCAGCACGTCTTTCTGGGTAGTGACCATATCCATCACGGCATCATCGCATAGCGGCCGGGCGCGCGCTCGATGCCGTCCTTGATGTTTCGCGCCTTGACCGGCTTGGCCTTGCCGTGGGCATCGAGCCACTTGATCCACCACGGCCACCAGCTGCCTTCGTGGCGATCGGCGGTTTCAAGCCATTGTTCGGCATCGTCGGGCCGCGCGGTGTTGGTCCAATAACCATGTTTGTTGGCGGCGGGCGGATTGATCACCCCGGCATTGTGCCCCGATCCGCCGAGGAGAAAATCGGCCCCGAGCAACCGCGCGCCGTCATAGACCGCGGTCCACGCCGAGACATGATCATCCTGGAGCGCGATCGACAACACCGGCGTGGTGATCGCGGCGAGGTCGATGGCCACACCCTTGACCTTGAATCCGGCGGGTTCAGTGAGGCTGTTGTTGAGCAGGATTTCACGATTGTACGACTTCAGGAAGGCTGCGGGGATCCGCGCGCCATCCTCGAACCAGGTGAGCAGGTCCGACGGCGGCGCCGGTTGATCGAGCAGGTAATGCTGAACCACCGACGACCAGATGAGGTCGTTGGCGCGCATTGCGGCGAACAATCGCTGAAGCTCGACCGAATCGATAAAGCCCTGCGCCTCGAGGTGATCCTCGAGCGCGCCGAGATGCCCTTCGTGAACGAACGCCGACCAATCGCGCATGTCGGCGAAATCGACCATCGAGGCGATCATTGTTGCCGAATTGACTTCCTTGGCGCGGCCCTTTGCAGCGAGCCAGGCGAGCGCGATTGCGGCGAGCGTACCGCCGAGGCAGTAAGCGAACAGGTCAGGGGCGTGCTTCGTCCGCCGGGTTGCTTGCTCGATCGCAGTGACGATGCCTTCGGTGACGTAGGCGGCGACATCCTTGTCGCGATGCTCGTCGCCCGGATTGACCCAGGAAATGACGAACAGCGTGCGTCCTTCGTCGACCAGCCATTTGATCAGGCTCGAGCGCGGCTGGAGGTCGATCATGTAGTACCGATTGACGAGCGGCGGGATGTAGAGAAGCGGCGCGGCGGCAACGGTCGCGGTCGCCGGCGTGTACTGAATCAGCTGGAACAGCGCATTTTCGAACACCACTTCGCCCGGCGTCGCGGCGATATTCTCGCCTTTTACGAACGCGCTGTCGTCGGTGCGGCGCTTGACGATCCCTTTGCCGGTGGAGAAATCCTCAAGCAGATTGGCGAAGCCCTGGACGAGGTTCTGGCCCTTGGTGTCGTGGGTGCGCTTGACCACCGCCGGGTTGGTCAGCGCGAAATTGGTCGGCGCGACCGCGCCGAGATACTGGTCGAGCAGGAAGCGGTTCATCGCCTTGCTGCTGTCATCGCCGCCGCCGCGAGAGACCAGATCGCGCAATTGCTGCGACGCGAGCAGATAGGAATCGCGCAAGCCCCGGTAATAAGGATCGTCCGAATATTCGGGCGCGGCGAAGCGGCGGTCGCGCGGGACCTCGGCGGACTTGCCGCTCATTGCCCCGGTCCAGAAATCGCCCCACTGGCGCGCGGCCTGCATCTGCACCTCGAGCAGCTCGGCGGGCCTGGCGGCGAGGCCCCAGGCAAAATCGGTGGCGTTTTTGGCCAAAGCGAACGGGTCGAACGGCATGGCGGGTTTGGTCTTCATTGTTTTTGTTCGGTCCTTCGATTCCTTCGAGACGGGCCTTCGACCCGCTTCGCGTGCTCAGTCCCTCCTCAGGATGAGCGGAGTAAAATCAAGCCCACTCATCCTGAGGAACCGCTGAGCTTGCCGAAGCGGTGTCTCGAAGGACGAGCCTTACTGCCGCGTCAGTTCGCGGCCGATGATCATGCGCATGACCTGGTTGGTGCCTTCGAGGATCGAGTGGACGCGCAGATCGCGCCAAAAGCGCTCGATCGGGTAGTCCTGGAGATAGCCGTAACCGCCGTGGAGCTGGAGCGCGCGGTCGACGATCGACGAGCCGCTGTCGGTCGCGAGGCGCTTGGCCATTGCCGCGAACTTGGTCTTGTCGGGCGCGTTGGCGGTGACTTTCGCCGCCGCGACGTAGAGCAGACAGCGCGCGGCCTGAAGCTCGGTTTCCATGTCGGCGAGAGTGAACTGGGTGTTCTGGAAATCGGCGATCGCCTTGCCGAACTGCTTGCGTTCCTTGGTGTAGTTGACCGCCTCGTCGAGGCAGCGCTGGGCGCCGCCAAGACTGCACGCGCCGATGTTGATGCGCCCGCCGTCGAGGCCCATCATCGCGATGCGAAAGCCCTCGCCCTCGCCCCCGACGCGGTTGGCGACGGGCACGCGGACCTCGTCGAAATTGACCTGGGCGGTCGGCTGCGAGTGCCAGCCGAGCTTTTTCTCCGGCGCGCCGAAGCTGACGCCCTTCATATCCTTGTCGATGACCAGGCAGCTAATGCCCTTGGGCCCCTCCTCGCCGGTGCGGACCATGGTCACATAGACTTCGTTCTCGCCGCCGCCAGAGATGAACGCCTTCGACCCGGACACGACATAATCGTCGCCATCGAGGACCGCCTTGGTGCGCAGCGCGGCGGCATCGGAACCCGACGACGGCTCGGTCAGGCAGTAACTGCCGATCTTTTCCATCGGGATCATCGCGGGCAGATATTTGGTCTTCACATCGGCGGCGCCGAAGCGGTCGATCATCCACGCCGCCATATTGTGGATCGAGATGAACGCGCTGGTCGACGGGCAGCCATAGGCCATCGCCTCCATGATCAGCGCCGCCTCAAGTCGGCCAAGCCCAATCCCCCCGCTCTCCTCGCTGACGTAGATCGCGCCGAAACCGAGCTCGGCCGCCTCGCGGATCGTGTCGCGCGGGAAGATGTGCTTTTCGTCCCACTCGGCGGCAAACGGCGTGATCGCGTCGGCGGTGAACTTGGCCGCCATCTCCTGAATCTGGAGCTGGTCGTCGGTCAGATCGAATTGGCTCATGCTGCGGGCCTCTAGCCCGCGGGTTCCGGTGCAAGCAATCCTTCGGTGCGCAGCACGTGGCGGACCGAGTCGCGCTCCATCATGCGTTCGCGGAAGGCATTGAGCTTGGGCCAGCGGTCGAGCCCGATCATCTTGTCCGCCCAGCCGGTCATCACGAACAGGTAAGCGTCGGGCAAGGTCAGCGTCTCGCCCATCAAAAACGGACCGTCACCAAGCTCGGCTTCGACATAGTCGAGCTTCTTGGCGATTAATTTTTGGCCGAACGCCTTAACTTCATCGCCGGCGTCGGGCGAGAACAAAGGGCCGAAACTCTTGTGCAGCTCGGTGGCGACATAATTGACCCATTCGAGCACCCGGTAGCGGCTGAAATTACCGACCGGCGGAAGGACTTCGGCAAGTCCCGAGCGGTCGCCGAGATATTGCAGGATGACGGCGTTTTCGGTGAGGATTTCGCCACTGTCCATCTCCAGCGCAGGGACCGCGCCCTTGGGATTGACCTCGGTGTAATCGCGGCCGCTCTCGGTTCGTCTGGAGCGCAGATCGACTCGCTCGGCGTCGTGGCTGAGGCCGAGCTCGTGGAGGATGATGTGCGGGGCCTGCGAGCAGGCACCGGGCGTGTAATAGAGTTTCATTGCGTCCTCCGTAAGGTCATTTGCCGCACCGCATATAGGTCAGTCTGACCGGCGGTTCCTGGTCGGGCTCGGCGTCGGTTCGCCGTTCGAGCCGGTCATGGACCAGCGTCAACCGTTCGGTGCGGTCCCAGCTCTGGCCCTCGCCTGAAAAGCCGTAACGCGCGTCAAAGCTGTTGGCGGTCGCGCTCAGGACTTTGTCGAGCGTGCCCCTGGATTCGTAGAAGGTCAGGCGCGCATCGTTGATTGTCAGCAACCCTTTGGCATCGCCCCGGGTCGAGGAGCAATCGGCAGGGTTGATCCCCCAACGTCCGTGGAATTGCGCCGGGATCGAGGTCGGCAGCTTGGGCGAAGGTGCCGGATCGGTCGGCGCTGCCGCAGCGGACTTGCCCGAGGCAGCGGGACTGCTGTCATTGGGCGGAAGCGCCTCGATAACGGCATTGGCGGCTTCGGCATTGCCGCCATTGTCGATCATGATGTTGCTATCATCGGCGGCCTGCTGACACGCAACCAGCGCGAGCACCATGACACTCGCCACGAAAGGGACCCGGATTCTCTTCATGCCCGGACAATGAACGGGCCGCGATTTCGATCCGGCGCGGCGGCGCGGCTCAGCCGAGTTTATCGATCACGTCTCCGAACAGAACGTCGTCGCTCGGTAGGGTCTTGGGGGTAGCCAGCGGGCGCGACACCCAGGTTTCATTGATGAGGTCGCGCCAGGTGATGTTGTTGTTGGTGCCATTGCCGCCCCAGCTCCCGCAACCGAGCGAAAAGGTCTGACGCATGCCGTTCCACAAATTGCCGCTGTTCGATGCCGCCTGCGGCTGGTTGACCATCACCCGGCTGGTGTGCGTGCCCTCGGCAAGTTTCATGATGTTGGCGTCGGAGCGCGAATAGATACCGCAGCTGTGGCCCTGCCCCTGATAGGCCTGGATGCGGTTGGTCAGTTCAATAGCGTCGTCAATGTCGCGCGCCCGGTACAGCGCCATGGTGACGGTCATTTTTTCGCCCGAGAAGGGATGATCGGGACCGGCGCCGGTTTCGGGAACGATGAAGAATTGCGTATCCTCGGGGATGTCGAACCCGGCCACATCGGCGATGAATTTGGGCGTCTGGGCGACCACTTTGGCGTTGATATGGCCATCGACCCAGATCGCCTTCTGCAGTTTGGCTTTCTCGTCGTCGTTGAGGATCAGTCCGCCCTTGGCGACCAGCTTGGCGAGCATCTCGTCGTAGATCGCCTCCACCAGGATCACGGCATTGTCCGAGCTGCACGACGCGGC
>JBDSTQ010000198.1:0-10571 GCA_039928195.1 Sphingomicrobium sp. | reverse complement strand
AACCAATAGACGTTGCCGTCGGGACGCGCCGCCCAGATGTGATTGGGCACTGCCTGCGCGAACACGCGAAACTGCTCCTCGCTTGCTTGCCGCGCCTGTTCAGAAATGAGCCGTTCGGTCGCCGCGCGGACGCGCTCGACGATGTCGCGGATCAGGAGCTGATCGTCTTCGCGCCAAACCCGCGGCTGATCATGCGTGATAAAGAGCAAGGCGACGAACGCGCCTTGTTCGACCAGCGGCATGGCGACGAAAGAGCGAGTGCTGATCGCTTCGAGGGCGGCTGCGGTCGAGGCGGTGCGCGGATCGTCGCGAACGTCCGCGATTGCCACCGTGCGGCCAAGTTTGAGATCCTCGACGTACGACCCGTACGCCCGGAACGACAGCGTCCCGGCGATCGACGCCATGCCGGGCATATGCCAGTCGCGCGCGATACGGATTGTTTCATCCTGCTCGTTGATCAGGCCATAGCCCGCGCGCGTTACGCCGAGGGCCCGGCCGAGGATTTCACTCGCGACGAAGCTGATCTCGTCGGGGTCGTCGAGGTCGCGCAGGCGGTCGCTTAATTCGAGCAGCGCCGCCTGGCGGATTTCGCCGAGCTTGCGCTCGGTGACGTCGAAACCCATTCCGGGGAAGTGCTCGGGTTCGCCGGCATCGTCGAGCATCACTTGTCCGGTGGCGACGACCCAGCGTGTCTTGCCGCCAACGATCAGCCGATATTCCTCGTTGAACGTTCCGCCATCACGAAGCGCTTGATTGATTGAAGCGTCGACGCGCTCTTGATCATCGGGAGATATTCCGGCGAAAAACTGTGCGACTGGAACGCCGCTTCGCGCTTCCTCAGGGTCGACGCCGTAAATGTTGGCGAAGGTGTCGTCGGCGATCATGCGATCGGCCTTGATATCCCAAAACCAGGTGCCGATGCCGCCGCCGGCCACGACCGCCTGGCGAAGTTGCAATTCGCTCCGCTGAAGCGCGCCCTCGACGTCTTTCTGCGAGCTGATGTCGGCGTTGGTCCCGAACCAGCGAAGCACACGCCCTTCGCCGTCCTTGAGACAGGTGATGCGAGTCAGAAACGGTCGAAAGGTGCCGTCTGCGCCGCGCAGCGGGAAGGTCATTTCGAAGTCGGTGCCGGCGGCAATCGACGCCTGCCATCGCTCCATCACCTGCGGCAACACCTCCGGATCGTGGACCGACTGCCACCCCCAGCCTGCCATTTCGGCGGGCGTTGTGCCGGTGTATTCGTACCAGCGGCGGTTGTACCAATCGATGTAGCCGTCGGGGCCGGCCATCCAGGCAAGCGTCGGGATGTTTTCGGCGAACTGTGCGAAGTCGGCCGAATCGGGGCCTTTGTGGAGCGATGAGCCGGGTGACTCGATCTCGGGTCGGTCACTCATCCCCACTTCCGATCAAGCGAAGCCGATTCAACACCATCCATCGTTTAGCGCCTTAGCGGCCAATTCCTGTCCATCAAAGCGCCGCTTCGCGGTCCCTCCACGCGCCTTGCCGCATTGCAGCGCAGCATTTACATCGCGGGGCCATGACCTCGACCAACGATTTGCGCCGCTCATTCCTCGACTATTTCGAAGGGCAGGGGCATGCGCGGGTGCCGTCGGCGCCGCTGGTCCCGCACAACGACCCCACCTTGATGTTCGTCAACGCCGGGATGGTGCCGTTCAAGAATGTCTTCACCGGACTCGAGACGCGGCCGTATGTGACCGCCGCGTCGTCGCAGAAATGCGTTCGCGCCGGCGGCAAGCACAACGATCTCGACAATGTCGGCTACACCGCGCGCCACCACACCTTTTTCGAGATGCTCGGCAATTTCTCGTTTGGCGATTATTTCAAGGACGAAGCGATCACCCACGCGTGGACGCTGCTGACCAAGGAGTGGGGCCTCAACCCCGACAAGCTCACCGTCACCGTCTATCACAATGACGACCAGGCGTTCGACCTGTGGAAGAAGATCGCCGGCCTGCCCGAGAGCCGCATCATCCGCATCGCGACCAAGGATAATTTCTGGGCGATGGGTCCCGACGGGCCGAGCGGGCCGTGCTCGGAAATCTTTTACGATCACGGCGACCATATCCCCGGCGGTCCGCCCGGCAGCCCGGACGAGGACGGCGACCGCTTCGTCGAGATCTGGAATCTCGTGTTCATGCAGTTTCTGCAGGAGAATGACGAGATCGTCGCCGATCTGCCGAGGCCGTCGATCGACACCGGCATGGGGCTCGAGCGCATCGCTGCGGTGCTGCAGGGCACGCCTGACAATTATGACACCGACACGTTCAAGGCGCTGATCCACGCTAGCGAGGAGCTGACCCGCACCAAAGCGGTCGGCGACCAGCAGGCCTCGCACCGCGTAATCGCCGACCATTTGCGCGCCTCGGGCTTCCTCGTCGCCGACGGCGTGCTCCCGGCGAACGAAGGCCGTGGCTATGTTTTGCGCCGGATCATGCGCCGCGCGATGCGCCACGCGCATTTGCTCGGTTCGCCCGAGCCCTTGATGTATCGCCTCGTGCCGGCGCTCGTTGCCGAGATGGGCGCGGCTTATCCTGAACTGATCCGCGCCCAACCGCTGATCGAGGCCACGCTCCAGCAGGAGGAAACCCGCTTCCGCCAAACGCTCGCGCACGGTTTGAAGCTGCTCGACGAGGAAGTTGCAGATATCGAACGTTACAACTCATTCATCGCCGAAGGTCGAGTCCAAGAAGCCAGAGCATCTTTGAACGCCCTCCATCCGATCAATACAGGGAACCTAGCAACAGCTTTACCGGGGCAGATTGCCTTTACTCTCTACGACACCTTCGGTTTTCCTTACGATCTCACCGAAGACTCGCTTCGTGCCCGCGGGCTTGAGGTCGACCGTGCCGGCTTCGACGTCGCAATGGCGCAGCAAAAGGCCGCCGCCCGCGCGGCGTGGAAGGGCTCGGGCGAGACCGCCTCGGACGACCTGTGGTACGACCTCGCCGAGGAACATGGCGCAACCGAATTCACCGGTTACTCGGGCAATGAGGGCGAGGGCGTGGTGCTGGCAATCATCAACCACGGCGCGCTGGTCGATCGTGCCAACGAGGGCGAGACAGTCGATGTGCTGGTCAATCAGACGCCTTTCTATGGCGAGAGCGGCGGGCAGGTCGGCGATGCTGGAAAGCTGAGTAATCTCAAGGGGTTCGATGGCGTTGTCGAGGACACGTCAAAGCCTCTGGGAAAGCTTCACGCGCTGCGCACGCGGGTCGCCAAGGGCACGCTCGCCGTCGGTGACACGATTGCTCAAGTGGTCGACACCGCCCGCCGCGACCGTGTCCGCGCCAACCATAGCGCGACGCATCTGCTCCACGCCGCGCTGCGCCATCGGCTCGGCACTCACGTCACGCAGAAGGGCAGTTTGGTCGCCGAAGACCGGCTGCGCTTCGATTTCTCGCACAATGCCGCGCTGTCGCCCGACGACATCGCCGCGGTCGAGGCCGAAGTGAACCGCCACATCCGCCACAATCAGCCGGTGATGACGCGGCTGATGAGCCCCGACGACGCGATCGGCGCCGGCGCGATGGCCTTGTTCGGCGAGAAATACGGTGACGAGGTGCGCGTGCTGTCGATGGGCAAGGGCGACGACGCCGATTATTCGGTCGAATTATGCGGCGGCACCCACGTCAACGCACTCGGCGACATCCAATTGCTCAAGATCACCGGCGAGAGCGCGGTGTCCTCGGGCGTTCGGCGAATCGATGCGCTGACTGGCGAGGCCGCGCGGCTATGGCTCAACGCGCGCGACCATAAATTGCGCGAAGCCGCGGCGACGCTCAAAAGCTCGCCCGACGAGGTGCCAGCGCGGATTGCCGTGCTGGTCGAGGATCGCCGCCGGCTCGAGCGCGAGCTTGCCGACGCGAAAAAGGCATTGGCGATGGGTGGCGGCGGGGCCGGCGAGGATGTCGCCGCACCCGAGCTGGTAAGCGGATATGCGTTTCTTGGACAGGTCGTAAATGGCCTTGATCCCAAGGAATTACGCTCGACCGTTGACACGATGAAGCAACGGGTCGGATCGGGCATTGCGGCGCTGGTTGCGGTCAATGATGGGCGCGCGAGCGTGGCCGTCGGAATTACCGACGACCTTGCCGGTCAATTGAGCGCGGTTCATCTCGTCAAAGCTGCGGTTGCGGCATTGGGCGGGCAGGGCGGCGGCGGCCGCGCCGACATGGCGCAAGGTGGCGGTCCCGACGGGGACAAGGCGGACAAGGCGCTAGCTGCGGTCAGGGATGCGCTGGAGGAGGTAGCGGCGTAAACTCAACGGGGTGGGGCTCTATCCCGCAACCGCCCCAAGCGCGGCGCAACGTCCATTGCCGCCTCGGCCTTGATCTTCTGCCGCAGTTCGTCGCGCTTTTCGTGGATGCTCGCGATCACCGGCCCCATCGCCACGCCGATATCGACCAGCACCGCCTCGGCCAGTTGCAACGACGCCTCGAGCGTCTCGGGCACCGCGTCGGTCGCTCCGGCGGCATACATTTGCGCGGCATGCGCGGTGTCGCGGGCGCGGGCGATGATCGGCAAATCGGGATGCGTCGCGCGCACCCGCCGGGCAACCCGCGCGACCATCACCGGATCGTCCATCGTCAGCACCAAAGCCGCCGCGCGGCCGAGCCTGAGCTGGTCCGCCAGTTCGGGCCGGGCGACATCGCCGAACAACGCGTCGAAGCCATCCCCGCGCGCAGTCTCGACCGCATCGACGTCGCTATCGACCGCGAGATAGGGCTTGTCGTGCGCCCGAAGCATTTCGGCGACGATGCGCCCGACCCGGCCAAAGCCGAAGATCACCGTGCGGTCTTCGCCCGACAAGGGAGTCGGAACGGGCGCGGAGCGATGCTCGACCCGCCGCGCCAGCCGCTTGCCCGCCGCCGCCAGCAGCGGGGTGACGGTCAGCCCGATCGCCGTCACCGTCGTCCAGAAATTTGCCTCGGTCGCGCTGAGGATCCCCGCGGCGGCGGCGGCAGCGAGCAGGATCAGGCTGGTTTCCGACGGGCTCGCCATCATCACGCCGGTCTCGACCGCGACCGCGTGACGCTCACCCGACGCGCGCAGCAACAGCGCGGTGATCATCGCCTTGATCATCAGCACGCCCGCCGCCGCGCCGAGGATCAGCGGCCAGTCATTGACCAAAGCGGGCAAATCGATGCGCATGCCGACGGTAATCAGGAAGATGCCGAGGGCAAGACCGGCGAGCGGCGCGACGATCGCTTCGACCTCAGCATGATAATCGGTCTCGGCGATGAGGATACCGGCGATCAGCGCGCCGAGGATCGGCGACAAGCCGACCGCGCCGGTCGCGAGACTGGCGAGGATAACGGTGAGCAGGCTGATCGCCAGGAACAGCTCGGGGCTTTTGGTCCGCGCCGCCTGGGCGAACAAGGCGGGTAGGGCGAAGCGGCCGATGATCAGCATTGCCGCGACCACCGCCACCCCGAGCAGCGCGGTGGTCGCCAGTCCGCCCGCTTCGCTGCGGCCGCCGATCAGCTCAACCAGGAACAGCAACGGCACCAGCGCCAGATCTTCGAACAATAGCATGGCGAAGGCGGTCTTGCCGACCGGGCTGTCGGTGCCCGAGATCGGCAGCACCAGCGCGGTCGAGGACAAAGCGAGCGCAAGACCAAGCGCGACCGCGGTCTGGACCGGAGCGCCGCCGATCAGCAGTGGGACAGCGATCAGCAGCGCGCAGCCGAGAAGCTCGGCGCTACCAACGCCCAACACTGCCCGGCCCATTGTGCGCAAGCGGCGGAAGCGGATGTGCAGCCCGGCGGAAAACAGCAGGAGGATAATCCCGAGCTCGGCGGACGGCGCGATTCCCTCGGGGTCGCTGATCGAGATCGCGGTCAGCCACGGATATTGCGGCGCCATTGCGCCGAGCGCGAACGGCCCGGCGATAACCCCGACGAGAATGAAACCGATCACCGGCGAAATTCGCAGCCGCGCGAACGCGGGGATGACGATCCCGGCCGCGCCGAGGATCGTCAGCGCGTCGCTGAGCGCGGTCCCGCCGCCGCTGATCCCTGCCGCCATACGGGCTTTAGAGCAGGCGACGGCGCGCCTGTCACGCCGGCGCGTTGAGGGCGCGGAGGAGAAGAATCATGGCGAAATCGGTCAACGTTGGCGACAAGGTCAAGTGGAGCTCGAGCGGCGGGGAATCGGTCGGCAAAGTGGTCAGGAAAGTGACCAGGCCGATGACGATCAAGGGCCACAAGGTCGCGGCGTCGAAGGAAAATCCCGAATATCTGGTCGAAAGCGACAAGGGCGGCGGACTCGCGGCGCACCGGGCAAGCGCGCTTAAGAAGGCGTGAGCGGGCTTCCAATGTAGGACTTCGTCTGTCAGCCTCACGACGCCATGACGTCATTCGTTCAATTGTGTTCGTCGGTCTCGACGGTTCGGAGCGTGGTTGAAAGCGTTTCGCGAATGTTGGTCAACCTGGTCAACTTCGCCTCCGTGGGAACGCCGACAGGACCGGCAAGGTGAAGGCCGAAGCCGGCGAACCGGATGTGATCATCGTCGGCGGCGGGCCGGCGGGGATGATGGGCGGAACCTTATTCGCCCGCGCCGGCTGCCGCGTGGTGGTGCTTGAGAAACACGCCGATTTCTTACGCGATGTTCGTGGCGACACGGTGCACCCGTCGACAATGCAGATCCTCGACGAATTGGGAATGCTGCAGCGTTTCCTGAAGCGGCCGCATCATCGGCTCGACCGCGCCGAGCTCAGCTGGAACGGCAAGCTCCTCACAATCGGCGACCTCAGCCACCTGAAGATGCCCGCGCCGTTCATCGCGATGATGCCCCAGTGGGAGTTTCTCGACTTCCTTCGCGACGAGGCCGCGGCCTTCCCCGGCTTCACGCTCCGGATGGAAGCGCCAGCCACTGCTTTCCTCGAAAGTGCGGGGCGTGTGACTGGCGTTCGCCTGGCCGATGGAGAGGAACTGCATGCCCGGCTGGTGATCGCCGCCGATGGTCGCGACTCGATCGTTCGCGGCCAGCACATGCTCCCGCTCGAGACGCTCGGCGCGCCGATCGACGTTTTCTGGTTCGCCGTGCCCAAGCACGGGGCGGGGAGCGCGCTACGCGGATCGGTCAGCGGCCACCGCCTGATCGTGATGATCGACCGTGGCGATTATTGGCAATGCGCGTTCGTCATCGCCAAGGGCAGCGCCGAAGTGATCAAGGCGCGCGGGATCGAAGCCTTTCGCGCCGACGTCCGCGCCGCCGCGCCTGACTTGCCCGACCTTGCCGCCGCGCTGCCCGACATGGACGCGCCCAAACTGCTCTCGGTGTCGCTCGACCGGCTGACGCGTTGGTCGCGCCCCGGCCTGCTCGCGATCGGCGATGCCGCGCACGCCATGAGCCCGGTCGGCGGGATCGGCATCAACCTGGCGATTCATGACGCGGTGGCCACCGCCAACATCCTTGCCGGGCCGATGGCCGCCGCCGACGACCTCGATCCACTGCTGGCCAAGGTGCAGGAGCGCCGGATGTTCCCGACGCGAATGATCCAGGGGGCGCAGCGTACGGTCCACGAACGGTTGCTGCGGCCGCTGATCGATGGCCACCGCGACATGCCGGAAAAACCGCCGCTGCCGGTCCGCCTGCTCGCCCGCTTCCCGCTACTGCGCCGAATTCCCGGCTATCTCATCGGCCACGGTATCCGCCAGGAACATGTGCGGTCGCCGCTGGCTAAGCCGACGCGGCTTCTTTCGCCATCGCCGCCTCGAGGTTGGTGACTATCGCCGCGAAGAATTGCTCGGTCGTCATCCACGCCTGCTCGGGTCCGACGAGGATCGCGAGGTCCTTGGTCATTTGACCGTTCTCGACCGTTTCGACGCACACCCGCTCGAGCGTTTCGGCAAAGCGCACGACGTCGGGCGTGTCGTCGAACTTGCCGCGATATTTGAGCCCGCCGGTCCACGCGAAGATCGAGGCGATCGGGTTGGTCGAGGTGGCCTTGCCCTGCTGGTGCATGCGATAATGGCGCGTCACCGTGCCGTGCGCCGCTTCGGCCTCGACGGTCTTGCCGTCGGGCGTGGTCAGGATCGAGGTCATCAAGCCCAGTGACCCGAAGCCTTGCGCCACCAGGTCGGACTGGACGTCGCCGTCATAATTCTTGCACGCCCACACGAAATTGCCGCTCCATTTAAGCGCCGAAGCGACCATGTCGTCAATCAGGCGGTGCTGATACTCGATCCCCGCTTTTGCGAACTGTGCCTTGTAATCCTTGTCGAATATCTCCTGAAAGATATCCTTGAAGCGACCGTCATAGGCTTTGAGGATGGTGTTTTTGGTGCTGAGATAAACCGGCCAGCCGCGCGTCAGCCCGAAGTTCAGGCAAGCGTGCGCGAAATCGCGGATCGAGGCGTCGAGATTGTACATTCCCATGGCTACGCCGGCGCTCGGATAGTCGAACACTTCATGCTCGATCGTCTGGCCGTCCGCGCCGACCCATTTCATGGTCAGCTTGCCGGCGCCGGGAATGAGGAAATCGGTCGCTTTATACTGGTCGGCGAAGGCGTGGCGGCCGACCACGATCGGGTCGGTCCAGCCGGGGATCAGCCGCGGCACGTTGGAGATCACGATCGGTTCGCGGAAGACGACGCCGCCAAGGATGTTGCGGATCGTCCCGTTGGGGCTTTTCCACATCTTCTTGAGTTTGAATTCCTCGACCCGCGCCTCGTCGGGGGTGATGGTCGCGCATTTGACCCCGACGCCGTGCTGCTACATCGCGTTGGCGGCGTCGACCGTGACCTGGTCGTCGGTGGCGTCGCGATGCTCGATCGACAAATCGTAATAGAGCAATTCGACATCGAGATAGGGCTCGATCAGCTGCTCGCGGATCCATTGCCAGATGATCCGCGTCATTTCGTCGCCGTCGAGCTCGACGAGCGGGTTCTTCACCTTGATCTTGGCCATGCGACTTCCTGCGAAAATGAGGTTGGCGCGGCCTTAAGATGGGCAGCGGGGCGAGGCAATGCGTTGTGCGCCCAAGCCGCGCGCTTTAAGGAGCCGCGCATGCCCCAGCTCAAGCAACCCGACGGCGCTCTGACCACCACCGTCAAATGGCGCTTCCCCGCGGTCCATCCCGAAGGGCGCAAGTTCGTCGTCGGCGCCGGCTTCTTCGCCTTGACGGCCTATTGGCTGGTCGGTCCGTTCCTCGGCTGGATCCTGATCGGCCTGACATTGTGGGTCGCCGCTTTCTTCCGCGATCCGATCCGCACCACGCCGCGCAACGATCAATTGATCGTCGCCCCGGCCGACGGGCTGATCACCTTGATTTCCAAGGTGCCGCCGCCGCCGCAGCTCAGAGGCGCCGACGCGCTTGCCGACGGCGAATATACGCGGGTGTCCATATTCATGAGCGTGTTCGACGTTCACATCAACCGCGCGCCGATCTCGGGCCGCATCGCGCGGATCGCTTATGTTCCGGGAAAATTCCTCAATGCCGACCTCGACAAAGCGAGCGACGACAATGAGCGGCAGTATTTCCTGATCGAGCGCGGCGACGGCTTCAAGGTCGGGATGACGCAGATCGCCGGTCTCGTCGCGCGGCGCATCCTCGCCTTCGTGCGCGAAGGCGACATGGTCGAAATCGGCCAGCGCGTCGGACTGATCCGCTTCGGCAGCCGGGTCGACGTCTATCTCCCCGCCGGGACCGCGCCCAAGGTGCTGCTCGGCCAGCGCGCGATCGCCGGCGAGACCGTGCTTGGCGAAATCGGCGCCGATGCGGGGCTGACGGGCATCAGCCAGTGAGCGACGCCGCCACCGCGCGTCAGATTCCGTTCCGGGCACTGGTGCCCAACGCCGTTACTTTGCTGGCGCTGTGCTTCGGTTTGACCGGGGTGAGCTTCGCGATCGGCGGCGAATGGGAGAAAGCACTCGGCTCGATCGTTTTCGCTGGGGTGCTCGACGGAATGGACGGGCGCATCGCTCGCTTGCTTCGCGCGCAGAGCAAGTTCGGCGCCGAGCTCGATTCGCTGTGCGACAATATCGCCTTCGGCACCGCCCCCGCGCTAGTGCTGTTCCTGTGGTCGTTGCAGACTGCACCGCGGGGCGGGTGGATCGCCGCATTGGCGCTCGCGGTGTGCTGTGCACTGCGTCTAGCGCGCTTCAATGCCCGCATCGAGGAGGCCGAGCAGCCGCACAAGTCGGCGGGCTTCAACACCGGCGTCCCGGCGCCGGTCGGGGCGGGATTGGCGTTTGTCCCGATTTTCCTGTGGCTGGTCACCGGCAATGACCTCTTTCGCCAATGGCCGTTGGTGATGCCATGGACGTTGCTAATCGCCGCGATGATGATTTCGGCGATCCCGACTTACACCTGGTCGAGTATCCGGATCCGCCGCGGCTGGCGGCTGTTCGCGCTGGCCGGAATTGCTTTACTTGGGGCGGCGCTGATCACCGTGCCGTGGCACAGCCTGCTACTGATCTGCGCGCTTTATCTGATTATGATCCCGCTCAGCCTGGCGAGTTACGCCAAGGTCAAGCGGCGGCGCGCAGCCGCGGAACCGCGCGCATAGCGAGCGCCGGACGCGGGCGGGCACGCAGCCGGACA
>JBDSTQ010000197.1:0-11779 GCA_039928195.1 Sphingomicrobium sp. | reverse complement strand
CGCTGCGTCCTCGGCGCTTCCGCGCTTGTACGGGCGATCGATCGCCGCCGCCTCGCCGCCGCTGGCGACCGCTCCGAACCCGCCGGCGATGACGCTGATGAAACTGCGGTTCATCGCCCGGCACATGATGTAGCTGAGGATCGCGCCCGAGCTTCCGACCAGAGCGCCGGTGATGATCATCGCGCTGTTGTGGAGCGTGAAGCCCATCGCCGCCGCCGCCCACCCCGAATAGCTGTTGAGCATCGAGATCACGACCGGCATGTCGGCCCCACCGATGGGGATGATCAGCAGGAAGCCGATGGCGAAGCTCAGCCCCATGACCGTGAAAAACACCCACGGGCTCTGGTCCTGGGTGAAATAAGCAATCAGCCCGAGGATCGCGGCGAGCGTAGCGAGGTTGAGGATGTGGCGGCCGGGGAGCAGGATCGGCGCGCCCGACATGTTGCCGTTCAATTTGAGGAAGGCGATCACCGAGCCCGAGAAAGTGATCGCGCCGATCGCGACGCCGAGACCCAATTCGACCCGGCTCAACTGATGAATGCCCTCGGGTCCGACGATCCCGAACGCTTCGGGGTTGAGGAACGCCGCCGCGCCTACCAGCACCGCCGCCATGCCCACCAGACTGTGGAAGGCGGCAACCAATTGCGGCATTGCGGTCATCTGGATGCGGCGCGCAATGACCAAACCGACCCCGCCGCCAAGCGCCATGGCAATCGCGATTTCGGGCAGCGATGCGATTTCGTGGACCGCGAGCGTGGTGGCGACCGCGATCGCCATGCCGATCATTCCGGCGCGATTGCCGCGCTGGCTGGTCGACGGGCTCGACAGGCCGCGCAACGCCAGGATGAAGCAGATTCCGGCGATGAGATAGGCGATCAGCACCCAGGCGGGGGGGGCGTTGGCGGCCTCAGGCATCGTCGCCTCTTCCGTCATGCTGAACTTGTTTCAGCATCCACGGCTGCACCGGGCGGTGCGTGTCGCGAAGTGGATCCTGAAACGAGTTCAGGATGACGGGCTGGGGGGCCGTCATTTCCGCTCCTTTTTCTTGTACATTGCGAGCATCCGCGCGGTGACGGCAAAGCCGCCGAAAATGTTGACGCTCGCCAGCGCGACCGCGGCAAGGCCGAGCCACTTGGAGCTCGGGCTTCCGGCGGCGGCGGCGGCGATCAGCGCGCCGACCACGATCACCGAGGAAATCGCGTTGGTGACGCTCATCAGCGGGGTGTGCAGCGCCGGAGTGACCGACCACACGACGTAGTAGCCGACGAAGCAGGCGAGGACGAAAATCGAGAGAATCGAAATGAAGTCCATCAGTCCAGTTTCCCCGCGCGGAAGTTGGCAAAGTTGGCAGTGACATGTGCGTGCGGGTGCGCGCGTATGCGTGAGCGCGCCCGTCTCGCCATCATGTTCGAAGCCCCGCCGTCGGTCATCATGCGCATCAAGCACAAGTCGGGGGGTGTAGGACAGAGGCAATCGGCGGCGGCGAGAAATCCCGTTAACCGCGAACGCAGTTTCCAATTTCATAACCTTTCTCGGGCAAGGGGAATTTAAGCGAGTGGGAAGGACACAGGCGCAAGGTGCCAACGCGCAACGGACAATCGCCCGAACGGCTGTCATGGAGGGTTCTCCTGTGGACGGCGATCGCGGGCCTGGTCTTTGGACTGGTCGGCCTTGGCGAGCCCGCCGAGGATGCGCTTCGCGTTGCCCGCAACACCCTCCACACACATCAGGCAAGCGGCGACATCGTCCTCGTCGAGTTCGACGACCAATCGCTGCGCAAGGTCGGTCGCTGGCCGTGGCCGCGTTCGCACCAGGCGGCTTTGGTCGACAAGTTGAGCAACGCCGGCGCCCGCCGCATCTTCTTCGACCTGACCTTCTCGGGACTGTCGCGGCCAGCCGATGACGCGGCCTTCGCCCAATCGATTCGTCGCTCGGGCCGCGTGACGCTGGCGGCCAAGGCGCGTTTCGGGCCTGATGCCGGCGCGCAGCAAGACGATGTTCCGCTCGCCATGTTCGCGCGCAATGCGCAGCTCGGATCGATCAGCGTCATCTACAATTATCAGAATGCGGTCTGGCGCGTGCCTTACGCCAGCCGCGTCCGCGGCCACACCGTGCCCTCGTTCTCCGCTCAATTGGGTGGTCGCAGCGGCACCGTCGGCGAGAACTTCATTCCCGATTATTCGCTCGATGTCGCTTCGATCCCGACTTTCTCCGCCGCCGATGTCCTGAGCGGCACCGACTTTGCGGGCAAACTGCGCGGCAAGGACGTGATCCTCGGGGTGACGTCGGATGCCGGGAACGACAAATTTTATCTTCCGGGCACCGGCAAGATGGGCGGCGTTTATCTGCACATTATCGGCGCGGAATCGCTTAAGTCCGGAACTCCGGTCGATCTTGGATGGATCCCCGCCTTTCTTTTCGGGCTTGCCGCCGCGCTGCTTTCGCTGATCCTTCGCGGGACCCGAAACCAGACGATTGCGCTGGCGTCGGGCGCTGCCGTCCTGCTGCTTGGTCCGGTCCTGACCGAAATGCGGATGGTCATGCTGGACATCACGCCGGGGCTGTTCGTGATCATGGTCATTTCGACCGCTTTGACGTGGCGGCGGTATCGCGTCCGCGGCCTCGTCAATCCGGTGTCGAACCTGCCCAATCTCAATGCCCTGCGCGCCGACCGCGAGGGCGGCCGGAAGGCGATCGTCGCCGCTCGCCTGCTCAATTACGAGGGAATCGTGGCAACGCTCACCCCGGCCGGGGAGCGGCAGTTGGTCGAGCAGATTGTCAGCCGGCTGAACGTCGGCGACAGCAGCCGGACGCTTTATCAAGGCGACGCGGGCATCTTCGCCTGGTTCGAATCGCGCGGGCAGCCGTTCGGCAATCATATCGACGCGCTGCACACGTTGTTCCGTAATCCGGCGCGGGTCGGCGGTCGCCCGATCGACCTGGCAATCGCGTTTGGAGTCGAAGTCGGCAGCGGGCGCTCGCTGTCGAACCGGCTGGCGAGCGCTTTGGTCGCCGCCGACGAAGCCGCGCACGACGGGCTCAAGTGGAAATATCACGACCCCGAGACGCTCGCCGATGCGTCGTGGAAGCTGTCGATGCTGAGCCAGCTCGACGATGCCATCGACCGCGGCGAAGTGTGGGTCGCCTATCAGCCGAAGATCGAATTGGCGACACGACAGATCATCGGCGCCGAGGCGCTGGCGCGCTGGACCCATCCCGACAAAGGACCGATCGCGGCGAGCGAATTCGTCGCCGCGGCCGAGGCGCACGACCGAATTGCGAAATTGACCGACTTCGTGCTCGAAAAGGCGATTGTCGCAGCGGCCGCGATCAACCGCAACGGCGGCAGTTTCGACATGGCGGTGAATTTGTCGGCGCGAATGCTGGTCGACAAGGGCTTCACCTTGCGCTTGTCGGCGCTGCTTGCGCGGCATGGCCTGGCGCCGCAGCATCTGACGCTCGAACTGACCGAGACCGCGGCGCTGGGCGGCAACGGTGAAGGGCTCGACATGATTACGCGGCTGCGCGATTTCGGCGTGCGCATCGCGATCGACGATTATGGCACTGGACTGTCGACACTCGAATATCTCAAGAAAATCCCCGCGAACGAAATCAAGATCGACCAGAGCTTCGTCAAAGGCATTGCCGACAATCGCAGCGACCGGGTGATGGTCCAGTCGACCATCGGCCTCGCCCATTCGCTCGGTCGCCAGGTCGTCGCCGAAGGCGTCGAGCAGCAGGAAATCCTCGATCTGCTGATCGAAATGGGCTGTGACATCGCGCAAGGCTTTGCAATCGGCCGGCCGATGAGCCTCGACAGCCTCGGCAAGCGCATCGCAATGGAGCGCAAGCGCAACGCCGCCTGATCTCTTCGCGACCGTTACTTCCCCGAAAACACCCACGTGCCGCGCCGCTTAGCGCACACATTTGAGCCAAACATGGTGAATCGTTTGCTAACCATATCGATTAAGGTTAATATGGTCCCCATCTGCCGAATCGCAGTGCGACACAGGGGACGTGATATGAAGAATGCAAAACCAACCCGCGGCTTCTGGGGCTGGCTTCTCGGCCACGGCTGGGACAACGCCGGCGGCCATGGCTGAGTACCCTTCCGAAGCCTGATTAGGCTTTGATTATAGTGCGTTACAAGCGCTCGCCGAAAGGCGGGCGCTTTTGTTTTGGAGCGGCGGTCAAAGCGCAAGCGGTTGCTTCATACGGTCCGCCAAAGCTAGGTGTCGCGGCGCATGCTCCGCCAATTCCATGACCGAATCGCGATTCGCGCGCCGCGCCCCGGACTGCATGAAATTACGCGTGAAATTCGCGGCTGGGTCGCGCAAAGCGGCATTTCGGGCGGGCTGCTGACGGTGTTTTGCCGGCACACTTCGGCTTCGCTGCTGATCCAGGAGAATGCCGCCCCGGCCGCGCGCCGCGACCTCGAGGACTATTTCGCGCGAGTAGCGCCGGAAGACGCCGCCTATGCGCATGACGACGAAGGCCCCGACGACATGCCCGCGCATCTGCGCAGCGCGCTGACCAATACGCAGCTGTCGATCCCGCTTGCGGAAGGCGCGCTGATGCTCGGTACTTGGCAGGGCATCTACCTGTTCGAGCATCGGCGCGAGCCGCCGCCGCGCGAAATCGCGCTCCACCTGATCGGCGAATGAGCGAAGCGTCGGTCCGCGCGTGGCTATCGGTTAATGCGCCCGACCTGCGCTTGATTGAAGTCGAGGAGAGCACCACGACGGTCGCCGAAGCCGCGGCGGCGCTCGGGGTCGCGCCGGGAATGATCGCCAAGACGCTCGCGGTGCGCGCGGGTGAGCAGACCTTCCTGCTCGTCGCACGCGGCGATGCGCGGCTCGACAATCGCAAATGCAAGGACTCGCTGGGGGCGCGGCCGCGGATGCTCGGTGCAGAGGAGACCCTGGCGCTGACCGGGCATCCGGTCGGGGGCGTGTGTCCGTTCGGGCTGGCGAGCGCGCTGCCGGTGTGGCTCGATGTGTCGCTGCAGGCGTTCGCGACGGTCTATCCAGCGGGCGGGTCGCTCAATACTTCGGTGGAAGTGCCGACCGCGCGGCTGTTCGATTTGGTCGGAGAGCGCTGGGTCGACCTATGCCGGCTGCCCGAAGAAGCGAGCGGGGCTTAAATCTTCGCGGGTGATGTCGGCCGTGGGCCATGGCGACTCGGCGATCAGCGCGGCGACGATGCTCGCCATCGCCGGCGAAGTCTGAAGTCCGAACCCGCCCTGCCCGGCCAACCAGAAAAAGCCCTCGGCGTCGGGCGCAAAACCCGCCGCGGGGTGGGCGTCGGAGGTGAAGGTGCGCAAGCCCGCCCAGCGGCTGTGGATTCGCGTGACATCGACGATCGTTCGCTCGGTCATGCGGTGCGCGGCGAGCGCGATGTCATATTCGTCGGCCTGGGCGTCGCACGGATCGCTTGGCGTCGCGTCCATCGGCGAAGCGAACAGGCGGCCGCTCTCGGGCGCGAAATAAAGCTCGTCGCCGACGGTCTTGGCGAACGGCAAGTGGGCGAGGTCGGTGCCCGACGGCGCGTCGAACGTGATGATCGTGCGGCGCTTGGGCACGAGACCGAGCGGAGTTACTCCGGCGAGGCGCGCGATGTCGTCGGCCCAGGCACCCGCGGCGTTGATCAGGATCGGCGCGACCCAGCTGTCGCCGGTGTCGCTGGTCACCTGCCATGCGCCGCCTGCGCGCGCGATTTTGGCGATCCTTGCGCCGGTCACGAGCGTTCCGCCCGCCCGGCGCAGCGCGCGCAGATTGCCCTGGAGCAGAGCGTGCGGATCGAGGCGGATTCCGGCGCGGTCGGCGAGGCCGTGGCGCGCGTCGTCGCGGAGCAACGGGCACAGCTCGGCGACGCCGTGGCGGTCGAGGCGCTCAAGCGTCGCAAATTCGGACAGTTCGGTCGCCAGCGCGTCGAGCGCGGCCGCCTCGTCGTCGCGGGCGAACACCAGCACGGGCATGCGGTGGCCGAGCGGGACCTCGGCGAATGGCTCGGGCGGATGCTCGAAGAACGCGCGGCTGGCGAGCGTCAGCGCGCGCACCAGATGGTCGCCAAGCGCATAATGAAGCATCGTCGCGCTTCGCCCCGAGGCGTGAAAACCGATTTGCTCTTCGGCCTCGAGCACCGTCACGCCGGCGTGGTCGGCAAGCACAGCGGCGGCCGACAGCCCGGCAATCCCGCCGCCGATGACGAGGATATCGGTCAGCTGGCGGTCAGCCGCTCGTGAACCACCTTGCCGCCGTGGGTCAGGCGGATTCCTGTGACGATTTCGTCGTCGTCGGGGAGCATTGGCGCGGCCGCGTCCTTGTCCCAAAAAGCGGCGAGGAAATTATAGAGATTGCGCGCGAACAGCGCCGATGAGTCGGCGGCGAGGCTGCGCGCGAGATTGGTCGCGCCGATGATCGTCACGCCATGCGCGTCAACATGCTCGCCGGCCTTGATGCCTTCGACATTGCCGCCAGCCTCGGCGGCGAGATCGACGATCACGCTGCCGGCACGCATCGTTGCGATCTGCGCGGCGCTGACCAGCCGCGGTGCGGGCTTGCCAGGGATCAGCGCGGTAGTGATGACGATGTCCTGTTTGGCGATGTGGCTCGACACCAGCTCGGCTTGCGCCGCCTGATATTCGGCCGACATTTCGGTCGCATAGCCGCCCGCGCCCTCGCCTTCGATACCCGCGACCTGCTCGACGAAAATGGGCTTGGCGCCGAGCGACTGGATCTGTTCGCGCGTCGCCGAGCGGACGTCGGTCGCGCTGACCTGCGCGCCGAGCCGCCGCGCGGTGGCGATTGCCTGGAGGCCGGCGACCCCGACCCCCATGACGAACACCTTGGCCGGGCTGATCGTCCCCGCCGCGGTCATCATCATCGGGAATGCGCGGCCATAAGCGGCGGCGCCGTCGATCACCGCGCGATAGCCCGCGAGGTTCGACTGCGACGACAGGATATCCATCGATTGGGCGCGGGTGATTCGCGGCATCCATTCCATCGCGAGCGCATCGAGCCCGGCGGCGGCATATTGGGCGATGACCGCGCCGCGCCGCGCCGGATCGAGCGCGCCGACCAGCAAAGCACCTTGCTCGGCACCCGCAAGCGTCGCCGCGTCGGGCCCGCCAACGCACAGAATGATCCCGGCACCCTTGAGCACTTCGCCGCGGGTTCCGAGCGTGGCGCCGGCGGCTTCGAACTCGGCGTCAGGGACCGCGGCACCCGCGCCCGCGCCGCGCTCGACAGCGACTTCGGCGCCGAGCGCGATGAATTTCTTGACCGTTTCGGGGATCGCGGCGCAGCGCGGTTCGCCTGAGGCTTCCTTGAGCACCGCGAGCTTCATGCCGGGCGCTCTAGCCGATGATCAGGAAGACGACGATGAAGCCCAGCGTCAGCGACACCGCCAGGGTCCATTTCACCAAAGTGATGAACCGCGTGTAATCCTTGACGTGGACGGCGACGTCCTGCGACTGCGGTTCGGTCAGGATCGGCTCCTCTTCGGCCATTTCTTCCCCCTTGGTGTCTGGTGGTTGTTGACCGCCCCATAACAAGCCCGCGCCCGCGGCCCAAGCCCCGTGGCCCAAGCGCGCTTAAGAGGGCCTTTACCCCTTTGCGGATAGGATCGCGCACAGAGGGGCTCTTGATGCGCGAACCTACTGTCCGGTCATTGCTGGTGATGGATGCCGATGCCGACGAACGCCGGCTGATCGCCGCGTGCGCGTCGCGCGCCGGGTGGAGCGCGGTCAGTGCGGCCGATGGCGAAACCGCGGTCGCGCTGCTGCAAGGCCCGCACGGGCGCGAAGTCCAGGCGGTGTTGATCGGTTCGTGGAGCGCCATCGACGGACCCGCGCTGATCGCCGCGCTGCGCGCGCACCGGGCCAAGCTGCCGATCATCATCTTGTCGCATGCCGCGGATGTGAGCCAGGCGGTCGCCGCGATCCGCGCCGGCGCCAGCGATTTTCTTGTCCGCCCGGTCGCGCCCGAACGGTTGCTCGAAACGCTCGTCGCCAATGCCGACCGGCGCAAGTCGGCCGGCGAACTCGAACCGGTGACCGAGAAGCTCGCCCCCGAACTCGCGCTCGATCAATTGATCGGCGCCTCGCCCGATTTCCGCACCGCGCTCGCGGTCGCCGCCAAGGCCGCGCGCAACCGTCTGCCGATCCTCATCATCGGCGAGCCCGGCAGCGGCAAGGAAACGCTGGCGCGCGCGATCCACTCGGCGAGCCTGCGTGCCAAGGGTCCGCTCGAGACGCTCGACTGCCAGTCGGTTCCGGCGAACATCATCGACAGCGAACTGATGGGTCATGCCCAGGGTGCGTTCGCGGGCGCGTTTACCGCCAAGCCGGGCAAGATCGTCTCGGCCGATGGCGGCAGCCTGATTATCGACGAGATCGCCGCACTGCCGCCCGAAACACAGGAACGGCTCGACCGCATGCTCGCCACCGGCGAAGTGCGCCCGGTCGGCCTCAACGGCAGCCATTCGGTCGACGTTCGTCTGATCGCCACCAGCAGCCGGCCATTGCAAGATGATTATCATTCGGGCCTCGCCGAGCGGCTCGGCGCGATCACCGTCACTTTGCCCGCGCTGCGCGACCGCAGCGAAGACATTCCCGCGCTTGCCCGTCATTTGCTCCACCGGCTGTCCGAACAGACCGGACTGCCGCCGCTGGCGATCGGTAATGACGCGCTCGGGGTGCTGATGCGCTACGGCTGGCCGGGCAACGTCCGCCAGCTCGCGGGCGTGCTGTTCCGCGCCGCACTCGGCAACGACGGCGCCTTGCTCACCGCCGATCATTTTCCGCATATCGCGATCCAGTCGCGCTTTACCGGCCGACGCAGCGACTTTTCGCCGCAACTGACGGCATCGCAAAGCGAGGAAGCGATCGTCGGCGCGCCGTCGGTCACGTTGTACACCGCCGACGGCCATTTGCGCCCGCTCGACGAGGTCGAGGCCGACATCATTCGCCTCGCCATCGGCCATTATCGCGGACGCATGAGCGAAGTCGCGCGGCGCCTCGGGATCGGGCGCTCGACGCTGTATCGCAAATTGGGCGAACTCGGCATCGACACCGCCGCCTGAGGCGCTAGCCTGACCGGCGATGCGCTTGCTCGCCCTCGCCTTTTTCCTCGTCGCCGGCTGCGCCTCGCAAGGGGCCGAGCCCAAAGCGCCCGATTCGCCCTGCCGCACCGAAATGTTCGAAGGCGCGGCGTTTACCGTGTGCGACCCCGGCCGCGGCAAAGTCGAGATCGTCGCCGCGGCGCGGAGCGAAACGCCGGTGCGGCGGTTTGCCGACCTCGAGCAGCGGCTCGGCAAGCGCGCGCGCGACGTCGCCTTCGCAATGAATGCGGGAATGTTCGGCGAGGACGGGCGACCGATCGGGCTGGCGATCGTCGATGGGCGCGATGTGCGCGCGGTCAATCGCCGCAAGGGCGGCGGCAATTTCCATCTGCTGCCCAATGGCGTGTTCCAGATACGTGACGGTGGCCGCGCCGAAGTCGTCCCGACAACCGCGTGGAAGCCCGCATCCGACATCGCCTTTGCGACTCAATCGGGGCCGATGCTGGTGATCGCGGGCAAACTTCATCCGGATTTCGATGCCGACGGAAGCTCGCGTTACATCCGCAACGGCGTCGGTATCGCGCGTGACGGGCGGGCGCGCTTCGTCATCAGCGACGAGGCAGTATCGTTCGGCAAGTTCGCGCGGCTGTTCCGCGACCGCCTCGGCTGCCGCGATGCGTTGTTCTTCGACGGCTCGGTCAGCGCCTTGTGGGATCCCGCCAACAGCCGCCGCGACCTGACCGTCCCGCTCGGCCCGATGGTCGTCGTGTTCAAACCTGCGGCGGCGCTTAAGCCCGCGGCGGCGCTTAAGCCCGCGGGGTTAGGGCCTGGTCGCGCAGCCCCCGCCAAATCTTGAGCGCCTGGACGGTTTCGGGAACGTCGTGGACACGGACGATCTGCGCGCCTTGCTCGACGGCTTTCAACGCGAAAGCGAGGCTGCCGCCAACGCGCTGATCGGCGGGCGCTTCGTTGGACAAGGCGCCGATGGTGCGCTTGCGGCTCGCGCCGATGACCAACGGGCAACCGAGCGAATGAAATAGAGCGAGGCCATTCATGAGCGCGAGATTGTGCGCGACGGTCTTGCCGAAACCGAAGCCCGGATCGATCAGGATCTTGTCGCGCGCGATGCCGGCGGCGACCGCGGCGGCGATGCGCGCCTCAAGCCAGTCGTACACCTCGACCAGCACGTCGTCGTAGCGCGGGTCGTCCTGCATCGTCTGCGGATCGCCCTGATGGTGCATCAGGATCACCGGCACGCCGGCGGCACCAATGACCTCCGCCGCGCGCGGATCGAAGGTCAGGCCCGAGACATCGTTGATCAGCCGCGCACCGACGCCCAGCGCCGCCGTCATGACGTCAGCCTTGCGGGTGTCGACCGAAACCGCCGCGCCGCCCGCGGCGAGCTGGCGGATGACCGGCATGATGCGTTCGATCTCGTCGCCTTCCCACACCATCGCCGCGCCGGGGCGGGTCGATTCGCCGCCGACATCGACGATCGCCGCGCCCGCCGCGGCCATCGTTGCGCCGGCTTCGGCGGCGGCGGCGCTGTCGGCGAACTGCCCGCCATCGGAGAAGCTGTCGGGAGTGACGTTGACGATACCCATGACCTGCGGCTGATCGAGCGCGATGCGGCGCTCGCCGAACACGAGCGGCGCGCGGGGAGCGGTCAGCGCCGCCCATTGCGCTGCCATGTCTTCATCGAAGCGCGCATCGAGGCCCTCGACCGCGACCAGTTCGCGGCGGCCGTCGGGGTGGATCAATTCGGCCGAGGCAAACCAGTTAAGCCCGCCCGCGAGCCGCGCGACCTGGCCGTCGTGGCCGAACGGGGAATCGACGAAGCCGGTCGGGCGGATGAGGGTGCGCATGTGAGTCCTTCGATACGGGCCTTCGGCTTCGCTCAGTCCCTACTCAGGATGAGCGGCTTCCCCTAGCCTCGTTATCCCAAAAGACCGCTCTTCCTGAGTAGCCGTTGAGCTTGTCGAAACGGCATATCGAAGGATCACGCCAACGATTGCAGATACCTCTGCCGGATCGCGTCGATGGGTTCATCGCCAGCGTGCCAGAAGGTCCAGCCGTTGCACGACGGCGCGCCTTGAAGTTTCGCGCCGACCTGATGGATCGAGCCGGCATGCGCTTCGCAGCCGATCGAACCGTCGGCGCGGACGCTCGCGCTCCAGCGGCGTTTGGCATCGGTGAGGATGTCGCCGGGCGCGACCAGGCCATTTTCGACCAGCAGGCCGAACGCCACGCGCGGCGCGTCGCGCTTGTCGGCCATCACCTGCATTGCGCTTTCGTCGAGCGGCAGCGTCGAGGAAATGCGCGCCTTGGCGACCGCGACATAGGCGGGCTCGCGCTCGATCCCGATCCATCGCCGCCCGAGCCGCCGCGCCACCGCGCCGGTCGTGCCGGTGCCAAAAAACGGATCGAGCACGACATCGCCGGGCTTGGTGCAGGCGAGCAGGATGCGGTAGAGCAATGCCTCGGGTTTCTGGGTCGGATGCGCCTTGTGGCCGTCGCTGCCCTTGACCCGTTCGCCGCCGCTGCAAATCGGCAGCAGCCAGTCCGAGCGCATCTGAAGATCGTCATTGAGCGCCTTCATCGCGCGATAATTGAAGGTGTAGCGCGCTTTTTCATCCTTGGCGCACCACAGCAAGGTTTCGTGCGCGTTAGTGAAGCGCGTGCCGCGAAAATTGGGCATCGGATTGGTCTTGCGCCA
>JBDSTQ010000196.1:0-6465 GCA_039928195.1 Sphingomicrobium sp. | reverse complement strand
GACAAGCTCAGCGTGAGCGCTATTGGAAGGCGGTGTCCATTGAACAACCCGCCGACCGTTCGCCAATTCCGCGCGCCGAGGCGCCGCGCGATTGCCCATTGTGTCCGCGGCTGGTGCGCTTTCGCGCGGACTGCCGCGCCGAGCATCCGGGCTGGTGGAACGCGCCAGTGCCGGCGTTCGGCGATCCGGACGCGTGGCTGGCGGTGGTTGGCCTTGCCCCGGGAAAACAGGGCGCCAACCGCACCGGGCGGCCGTTTACCGGAGATTATGCCGGCGAGCTGCTCTACGCGACTTTGCTCAAGTTCGGGCTGGCCGACGGGACATATGACGCCGACCCCGGCGACGGGCTGCGGCTGACCGGCGCGATCATCCTCAACGCGGTCAAATGCCTGCCCCCGGCGAACAAGCCCGAGCCGGGTGAGATCAAGACCTGCCGCAATTATTTCGAAGCCGCGTTGGTCGCGCTGCCGGGCGTGCGGGTGCTCGTCGCGCTGGGGCAGATTGCCCACGTCGCCGCGGCGCGCGCGCTCGGCCTGCCGCCGGCATCAACCAAGTTCGGCCATGGCGCAGAGAACGTCGCGCCGGATGGGCGGATACTGCTGTCGAGCTACCACTGTTCACGCTACAATCAGAACACCGGCCGGCTCGACGCGGCGATGTTCGAGAGTGTGTTCGCGCGAGCGAATTCGCTCAGACGTCTTGCGTGAGCCGCCCATAAAGCTCTGGTCGCCGGTCCCTGAAAAACCCGAACGCCGCGCGATGCTTTTTCGCGACCGCTAAATCGATCTCTGCGAGCAGCACGCCCGTCTCCTCCGCGCCAAACTCCGCGAGCATGTCGCCGCGTTCGTCGCAGATAAAGCTGTGGCCGTAGAAGCGCTGGTCGCCTTCCATCCCGATGCGGTTGGCGGCGACCACGGGGACGACGTTGCTGACCGCGTGGCCGATCATTGCCCGCCGCCATAGCCGCGAGGTGTCGAGCTCAGGGTCGTGCGGCTCGGTCCCGATCGCGGTCGGGTAGAACAATATGTCGGCGCCCATCAGCATCATCGATCGCGCGGCTTCGGGATACCATTGGTCCCAGCACACGCCGACGCCGAGCGTGGTGCGGTCGGGGCCAGGCCAGACCTTGAAGCCGGTGTTGCCCGGGCGGAAATAGAATTTTTCCTCATAACCGGGGCCGTCGGGGATGTGGCTTTTGCGATAGACGCCGGCGATAGTGCCGTCGGGGCCGACCATCGCCAGGCTGTTGTAATGGTGTGGGCCGTCAGACTCGAAGAAGCTGGTCGGGATCCAGATTTTGAGCTCGGCGGCGAGCGCCTGCATCACCAGCACCGAGGGATGCTCAGCAGTCGGCCGCGCGGTGGCGAACAGTGTCTCGTCCTCAACGCGGCAGAAATAGGGGCCTTCGAACAGTTCGGGTGGGAGAACGACCTGCGCGCCCTTTCCGGCAGCTTCGCGGACGAGGTCGGTGACCGCGGCAATGTTGGCGGCGGTGTCCTCGGTGAAGGCGAGTTGGAGCGCGGCGACGGTGAGTTTGGTCATATTCTTCCTCATCATCCTCGCGAACGCGGGGATCCCGCTTCTTCAAATCACCTTAGCGGGATTCCCGCTTTCGCGGGAATGACGAATTAGAATGGTATTTGCTGGCTGATGCAGTGAAAGCTGCCGCCGCCGGTCAAAATGTGATCGGCGCGCAGGCCCACCGCAACCCGGTCAGGGAATAACGCCTGGACGACGTCGACCGCGTTGTGGTCGTCGGGCGCGCCATATTGCGGCACGACCACCGCCGCATTGCCGATGTAGAAATTCATGTAGCTCGCGGGGATGATCTCGCCGTCGGCATCGGTGATGCGGCCGGCCGAGGGCAAAGTGACGACATCGAGTTTGGCATCGGCGAGGCGGCGCGCGGCGTCCTTGTAGATGGCGGCGTTGGGATCGTCCTGGGCCGCGGTCGGGATGGCCACGCGGCCCGGGGCGACGAATCGCGCGAGGTTGTCGACATGGCCATCGGTATGGTCGTTGACGAGGCCTTCGCCGAGCCACACCACGCGCTCGAATCCAAGGTCGCGATTAAGTCGTAGGGCGATTGCGCTGCGGTCGAGCGCGTTGCGGTTGGGGTTGAGCAGGCATTGCTCGGTGGTGATCACGCAGCCTGAGCCGTCATGGTCGATCGCGCCGCCCTCGAGCACCCAATCGGCCTTGGCGAAGGGCAAGCCGGCAGAGCCCGCCAGCCGCGCGTTGATGTCCTGATCGCCGGAGAGGTCATATTTGCCGCCCCAGCCGTTGAAGCCGAAGCCTTGCGCGCGCCGCTCCTGCCCAGCGCCGGCGATGATCGGCCCGGTGTCGCGCAGCCAGATGTCACCGAACGGCTCGACGATGATTTGCGCGAACGGGCACAGCCGCCGGGCTGCCGCCGCAGCATCGTCATGTGCCGCGACCAGCCGCACTTGCTCGCCCCGGCCATCGGCATGAATCGCCGCGGCGAACGCCGCAACTTCGCGCTCGGCGGGTTGGAGATCGGCGAGCCACAAAGCGGGATCGCTGGGGAAGCCGATCCACACCGCTTGGTGCGGCGCCCATTCTGGAAGGGGAAGCGAGGCCATTGCCGCGCCGCTATCAGCGCGCGCGTCATCCGCCAAGCGAAGGTCTTGTAATCTCGTGCAAAAGCCAACACTCTGGGCCCGTGCCGAGTAAGCGTTTTGGGGAGTTAAGTTCGTGAAAAATTTGATGTTCTGCGGCGCAAGCGCACTTGCGTTGCTGCAATCGGCTGCGGCCGCCGCGCAAGCCCACACGCTCGCGGAGGATGCCGCGGCGTTCGGCGCCCGAGAGGCGGTGGATTCGGTCAGCCTGTCACCCGATGGCACCAAGGTAATGTATTTGACTCCCGGCCCCGGACCGAAGACCTATGGCGTGATTTCCAGCCTCGCGAACGGCAAGAGCGATGTCTTCGTCTCGTCCGACGGCGAGCCGGAAAATCTCAGCTGGTGCAGCTATTCCGCGTCCGACCGCATCGTCTGTTCGATCTACGCGATCGTCGACACGATGGGGTGGCCGGCGACCATGAGCCGCAAGGTGACGTTGGGCACCAACGGCGGCGATCCCAAGCTCATGTCTCGGCCCGAACGCTACACCGACGCTTATCTGCGCGGGTCGGACGGCTACATCCTCGATTGGCGACAGGCGGTCGATGGCAAGGTGCTGATGGCGCGCACCTATGTCCCCGAAGAAGGCAAGATCGGGACCAACATCTCCGACAGCAAGGAGGGGCTTGGAGTCGATCTGGTCGATACGCGGACATTGCGCTCGAGCGCGGTTGAACCGCCCAACAAGCAAGCGGCCGGATATCTGACCGATCATGTCGGCAATGTGCGGATTATGCGCGTGATCGAGCGTGAGCGTGACGGAACGCTGACCGGGCGCGACAAATATTTCTATCGCAAGAAGGGCGATCGCAAATGGCTGCAACTGGTCGATTTCCAGAAAGACCAGTTTGAGCCCGAGACGATCGATACCGACCTTGACCAGCTTTATGCGCTGAAGAAAAAGGACGGGCGCTTCGCACTTTATCGGATCGCGCTCGACGGCTCACTCGCTGAATCCTTTGTCGCCGCCGATCCCAGATTCGACATCGACCGGGTGCTCGTCAGCAACGATGGCAAGAAGGTCGTCGGTTACGCCGTCGCCGGAGAGAAATCCAAGAAGACTTACTTCGATCCTGAATATGCCTCGCTGACCAAGGCGCTCGCGCGCGCGATGCCGAAAACCCCGGCGATTTCGCTCGCCGACTCGACGCCCGATGGCAACAAGCTGCTGATTTTCGCCGGCAGCGACCAGGAGCCCGGACGCTATTATTTGTTCGACCGCAATGCCAAAACTCTCAACGAAGCGATGCTCGCGCGCCCCGAGCTCGAGAAATATCGACTGGCCGAGATGAAGTCGGTAACGATAGCCGGAGCGGACGGTGTGCAGATTCCCGCCTATCTCACGCTTCCCCCGGGCAAGGACCCCAAGAACCTGCCTGCGATCGTCATGCCGCACGGTGGCCCGGCGGCGCGCGACTATTGGGGTTTCGATTGGCTGAGCCAGTTCTTCGCCCAGCGCGGCTATGCCGTGATCCAACCCCAGTTTCGTGGCTCCACGGGCTTTGGCGAGGCATGGCAGAATGACAGCGCAGTCAAGAATTGGCGCGCGGCGATGACCGATGTCGCAAGCTCCGCGCGGTGGATTGCGGCCCAGGGAATTGCCGATCCCAAGCGCATGGCGATCTTCGGATGGTCTTACGGCGGCTACGCCGCGCTGCGCTCCGCCGGGCTCAACCCCGAACTGTACCAAGCCGTAATCGCGGTCGCTCCGGTGACCGATTTCGACATGATCAAGACCGAAGCTAATCTGACGACGGGATCAAAGATCGTCGGAGATCTGATCGGCAGCGGGATTGAAGTCCAACGCGGATCGCCGCTCAAGAATGTCGACGGCATCCGGGCGCCCGTCCTGCTCGTCCACGGCACCACCGACGTGAATGTCCCGGTGCGCCATTCCGACAAGATGGCCGAAGCATTGAAAAGCCGCGGCAAGACGGTCGATTATTTGCGCTATCCTGGGCTCGATCACCAGCTTCCGGACGCCGCCGCGCGAACCGAGATGCTGACCAAGGCAGCCGAGCTGCTCGAACGCACGATCGGTCACTGATATGAAAAAGGGCGGCGCGGGATGATCCCGGGCCGCCCTTTTCGACACGCTGAATCGATCGCTTAGCGCGAGTAGAATTCGATCACGAGATTGGGCTCCATCCGCACCGGATAGGGCACTTCGTCGAGCTTGGGCACGCGCGTGTAAGTGACTTTCGCGGTGCCGTCGGGGACGACGTAATCGGGGATGTCGCGCTCGGCGAGGCCCTGCGCCTCGATCACCAGCGCCATCTCCTGCGCCTTGGCGCCGAGTTCGATCACGTCGCCGACGTTCACGCGGCGGCTGGCGATGTTGCACTTCACTCCGTTGACCCGGATGTGGCCATGGCTGACGATCTGGCGCGCGGCCCAGATCGTCGGCGCGAACTTGGCGCGATAAACGATCATGTCGAGGCGGCGCTCGAGCAGGCCGATGAGGTTCTGCGAGGCATCGCCCTTCATCGCGCTGGCTTCGGTGTAGGTGCGCTTGAACTGCTTTTCGGTGACGTCGCCGTAATAGCCCTTGAGCTTCTGCTTGGCGCGCAGCTGAATGCCGAAATCGCTGACTTTGCCTTTGCGGCGCTGGCCGTGCTGGCCGGGCCCATATTCGCGGCGATTGACCGGGCTCTTGGGGCGTCCGAAGACGTTTTCGCCCATGCGGCGGTCGAGTTTATACTTGGCGCTGGTGCGCTTGGTCATGTGTCGTCCTTACATTCGCGTTGTCTCAAGTCCCGGAACCGCACCGCCACGCCGCAAGGCATGGCGCGATCACCGCTTCACCGGGAATGCGGGATCAATTGCGAAGGCGGGCGCCTAGCCGAGAGGCGCTGTGCGGTCAAGCTGGCCGGTCGGTGAGCGGTGGCGCGATCAGCGCGCGCGGCGCAGCATCCGGTCGGGGTCGCACGGCTCCTGATCGCCATAACGGCGCGCGTCGAGCGCGGCGCGGACGTCGGCGTCGGTGCGGCAATCCTTGAGTTTGGGCGGCAACAGGAATTTGTCGTTGACCGGCGTGACACCCTGGATGCGGTCGCGTCCGAGCATCCGCTCGGCGGGACCTGGACCGGTTTGCTGGGCGGCCATCAGCATGATCATCAAAAGCTGCAACATGACGGGTTCCTTTCCACTCGGCAGCGGCGGCAGAATGCGCTTCAAGTGACGCCCGCGCAACGAAAATTAGCTGCGGTCACGCGCCGGGCCGACGAGCGCGCGGATGACGCCGCGCATGGCTTTGACCTCGGGCGACGACCAGCCGGTCTTGGCGAAGATCGTGCGCAGCGTGTTGCGCGTCGTCTGGGCGCGGATCGCGGGGTAGAAATAGCCCTTGGCGACGAGCGCTTCGTCAAGCTGCGCGACCATCCCCTCGACCTCGCCATGCGGGGCGGGCGGGGCGAGGTCTTTGGCCGGAGGCTGGGCGAGCGCGACGTGCTTCGACCATTCGTAGGCGAGCAGGATGACCGCCTGGGCGAGGTTGAGCGAGCCGAATTTGGGATTGATCGGGACGGTCACGATGGCGGTGGACAAAGCGACTTCGTCGGTCTCGAGGCCCGAGCGCTCGGGGCCGAACAGGATCGCGGTTTTCGTGCCGGACTTAGCCATTTCCGCGGCCATTGCCTCGGGGGTGAGCACGGGCATCACGAGCTCACGCCGCCGGACGGTCGAGGCGTAGACGATGGCGCAATCCGCGACCGCTGCGGCAACCGAGTCGAACACTTTGGCCCGCTCAAGCACCACATTCGCGCCGCTCGCCGACGGCCCCGCGTCGGGGTTGGGCCAGCCGTCGCGCGGGGCCACCAGCCGC
>JBDSTQ010000195.1:0-11516 GCA_039928195.1 Sphingomicrobium sp. | reverse complement strand
AAGCCCGCCCGACCCGCAGCTCGACATCCGAGCGGTGGCGCAAGTCCAGGGCCTCGACGCCAGCGTGCTGGTCCAGGGCACCGGCCTCAAACCCGAAATCACCTTCGCCAGCGTGCCGCAATTGCCGCAGGACGAATTGCTGTCGCGGATATTGTTCGGCACTTCGATCACCAACCTGTCGGCGCCCGAGGCGCTCCAACTCGCTTCGGCGGTCGCCGCCTTGCGCTCGGGCTCGGGCAGCCTCGATCCGATCAATGCCTTGCGCAAAGCCATCGGGCTCGATCGCCTGCGCATCGTTCCCGCCGACGTCGCCACCGGCCAGAAGACCGCGATCGCCGCGGGCAAATACATCACGCGCAAATTGTTCGTCGAGGTGGTGACCGACGGCCAGGCCTATTCGGCGACGCGGATCGAATATCAGATCACCCGCTGGCTCTCGTTGCTGTCGACGGTGTCGACCGTCGGCCGGTCGAGCGCGAGCGTGCGGGTGTCGAAGGATTATTGACGCGGCAGACCGGTTGCGCCGGTGGATTGCTTCGCTACGCTCGCTATGACGATTGGGGGATTGCACCGCATGAAGAATTGGAACGTCCGCAAGCAGGTCATCGCGCGCGAGGACATGCCCGAACATCACCGGCTGGCGCGCTCGCTGTCGTGGCCGCACCTGATCTTTTTGGGCGTCGGCGCGATCGTCGGGACCGGCATTTTGACCCTGATCGGGGTTGGCGCGGGCAAAGCGGGGCCGGCAGTGATCCTGTCGTTCGCGATCGCCGGGCTGATCTGCGCCTGCGCCGCGCTGGCTTACGCCGAAGTCGCGACGATGATTCCCGCGTCGGGGTCGGCCTACACCTACAGCTATGTCGTGTTCGGTGAACTGGTGGCGTGGATGATCGGGGTCGCGTTGGTGCTCGAATATAGCCTCGTGGTCAGCGCGGTCGCGGTCGGCTGGTCGGGCTATGCGACGGGCTTCCTCAACTCAGTCGGGCTTGGGCTTCCCGCGGCGTTGACCAACGGGCCCGAGCTTGGCGGGGTGGTCAATCTGCCCGCGATCTTTATCATTTTCGTCGTCGCCGGGCTGCTGATGGCGGGAACGCGCGAAAGCGCGACGCTCAATGCCGTGCTGGTGGCGGTCAAGCTCGCCGCGCTGGCGTTGTTCGTCGCGGTCGCCTTGCCCTTTTTCAACGCGGACAATTTTCAGCCGTTCATGCCCTACGGCTTCCCGCGCTCGGGGCCGAGCGGGAGCGAGGTTGGGGTGATGGCCGCCGCCGCGATCATCTTCTTCGCATTCTACGGCTTCGACGCGATCGCCACTGCGGCCGAGGAGGCCAAGGATCCGAGCCGCGACCTCGCGATCGGGATCGTCGGGTCGATGGCGCTATGCGTAATCATCTACATGGTCATCGCCGCCACCGCGATCGGCGCATTGGGCTACACCAAATTCGCCGACAGCCCCGAGCCGCTGGCGCTGATTCTGCGCGATATCGGGCAAGGCACGGCGGCGCGGATCCTTGGCGCTTCGGCGGTGATCGCGCTGCCGACGGTGATCCTTGCTTTCTTCTTCGGTCAGAGCCGGATTTTCTTCACCATCGCGCGTGATGGCCTGCTCCCGCCGAGCCTGGCGCGCGTGTCGGCCCGTGGCTCGCCGGTGCGGATCACGATCTTCACCGCGATTGTCGTCTCGGTCATCGCCGGCATCTTCCCGCTCGCCAAGATTGCCGCGCTGGCCAATGCGGGCACGCTCGCGGCGTTCATCGCGGTGTGCGCGGCGATGCTCGTGCTGCGCAAACGCGAGCCCGACCGCGAGCGCAAGTTCCGCGCGCCGATGCCGTGGGTGATCGGGATCGGCGGAATCCTCGGCTGCCTCTACCTGTTCTACAGCCTGCCCGTGGTCACCCAATTATTCTTCGTCGGCGCGCAGCTTATCGGACTCCTGCTCTACGCGATCTACGGCAGCGCGGCGGGTCAACGGGCGCGCGACGCGGCGTGACCAGCGCCGTGGCGCCGCGCCGCAGCCGCCTTCGCAATATTCTTGGTGGCTCGGCGGGCAACCTCGTCGAATGGTTCGACTGGTACGTCTATTCGGCGTTCGCGCTCTATTTCGCGCACGCCTTTTTCCCCAAGGGCGACCAGACCGCGCAATTGCTCCAGACCGCAGCGGTGTTCGCGGTCGGTTTCGCGATGCGCCCGATCGGCGCGTGGGCGATGGGGGTTTACGCCGATCACCAGGGGCGCAAGGCGGGGCTGACGCTGTCGGTGTCGCTGATGTGCGCCGGATCGCTGCTGATCGCGATCGCCCCGACCTATGCCCAGGTCGGGCTGTTGTCGCCCGCGATCCTGCTCGTCGCGCGGCTTATCCAGGGCCTCAGCCTCGGCGGCGAATATGGATCGAGCGCGACCTATTTGAGCGAGATCGCCGACCGCGATCGGCGCGGTTTCTGGTCGAGCTTTCAATATGTCACGATCATCGGCGGGCAATTGACCGCGCTCGCCTTGCTCGTCGTGCTGCAATATGCGCTGGGCGATGCGGCGATGCAGGCGTGGGGGTGGCGCGTCGGTTTCTACGCCGGGGCGGCGCTGGCGGTGGTGGTGTTCATCATCCGCCGCAAACTCGATGAAACTTTGAGCTTCGAGAATGTCGCGAAGGCGCCGACGCGGCGCAAATCGAGCGCAGGCAACCTGTTTCGCGATCATCCGCGTGAGGCATTTCTGGTCATCGCGCTGACCGCCGGCGGGACCGCGGCGTTTTACGCCTACACCATCTACCTCCAGAAATTTCTCGCTAACACCAGCGGCTTCGACCGCGCGACCGCGTCGCGGATCATGACCGGCGCGCTCGCCTGCATGCTGCTCATTCAGCCGCTCGCCGGACGGCTCAGCGACCGCATTGGACGGCGGCCGCTGATGATCTTTTTCGGCGCGTCGGCGGCGCTGTTCACTTATCCGATCTTCGTCACGCTGGAGACCGTGACCAGCCCGGTTGCGTCGTTAGCTTTGGTCATGACCGCGCTGGTGATCGTCACCGGCTACACCTCGATCAACGCGATCATCAAGGCCGAATTATTCCCCGCCGACATTCGCGCGCTGGGCGTCGCTTTGCCGTTCGCGATCGCCAACGCAATCTTTGGCGGCACCGCCGAATATGTCGCGCTCTATTTGAAGGGCATCGGGCACGAACGCTGGTTCTACATCTACATCTCCTGCCTCGCCGCCTGCTCGCTGATCGCTTATGTCCGCATGCGCGAAACCCGCACAAGCAGCCTGATCGCCGAAGAATGAGCAGCGACACGAAAGGCGGCGGCTTCGCGCTCGCTTTCGCATTCGCCGTGTTGCTGATCCCCGCCGCGCTGGGAAGCTCGACCACGATCTTCAACGATGGCGACGTCAGCTGGCATCTCGCGACCGGCCAGTGGATCCTCGATCACTGCGCGATCCCGCAGACCGACCCGTTCAGCTTCACCTGGGCCGGCAAGCCGTGGGTGCCGATCGAATGGCTCGCCGAAGTGGTGCTGGCCGTCGCGCACCGGCTCGCAGGATATAGCGGGATCGCCGCGCTGGTGACGCTCGCTTTGGCGGCGCTGCACGCTTCGGTGTTCGTCAACGCGGCGCGTTACGTACGGCCGTTCGCGGCGGTCGGGATCATCGTTGCAATGGACGTCGTGCTGATACCGATGATGCTCGCGCGCCCGCATCTGCTCGCTTGGCCGCTGGTTGCCGGCTGGACCTGGCTGATGCTGCGCGCTCGCGAACAGGATCGCGCACCGCCTTTGATCGCCGCTCTGCTGATTGTCCTGTGGGCGAACCTCCACGGCAGCTTCGTCATCGCCCTCGCCATCGCCGCCGCATTCGGGCTCGAGGCGCTGCTGGCGACGTCCGACAAGGCGCGCGTGATCCGCCAATGGGGCCTGTTCGGTCTCGCCTGCGCGATCGCGGCAATGGTCAACGCCAATGGCTTCGAAGGTGTGCTCCATCCGTTCAAGATCGCCAATCTCGCAATGCTTCCGCTGATTGAGGAATGGAAGCCGTCGAACCCCACGGTGACGCCATTCTTTTTTATCTTGCTGGCCGGCTCGCTGCTGCTGATCGCGCTCAGGCGGCCAGGACTATCTCCGGTGCGCTGGGTGATGCTTGCCGGGTTGCTCGGCCTCGCTTTGCTCCAGGTGCGGCATCAGGCGGTACTGGCGATCGTCGCGGCGATGATCGTACCGACCGGCTTTGCCTCGCGCGCGCTGGTGGTGGAACGCAAGCCCGCGCTGCTGGCGGCAGCGGCAATTGCCGCGCTGATCACGGTGCGCGCCATCCTGCCGCTCGACCTGCCCGAAAATGAAACCAATCCGTGGCGGCTGATCGCCCGCGTGCCGGCCGAGTTACGCACAGAGCCGGTGCTCAACGGCTACAGCATGGGCGGGCCGTTGATCCTCTCGGGCATCCGGCCGTACATCGACGGGCGCGGCGACATGTACGGCGACGACCTCGTGCTCGGCTACAAACGGATCATCGATGGCAATCCGGCGGCGCTCGACGCCGCGATCACGCGCTGGAACATCCGCTGGGCAATCCTGCCGCGCCGCTACGCCAAGCTCATCGCTTTGCTCGACCGCTCGCCCGGCTGGCGACGGATCGGCAGCGACAAGGCGGGGATCATCTACTTCCGTCATTGAGCGCACCGCTACGGTGCAATTTGCCGTTGGCGGACGGCCGCACTAGCTTGCGCCCCGAGGCGGGGGGCATAATGGACAACCAAGTCCGGGTCGAAGATCAGCCGGCGCGCGAGCGCACCGACCTGCTGACGATGATAGGCGAGCTGCGCCAGCGCCATCTTTTCCGCATCGCTGCGGCTTATGCCGTCGTCGCCTGGCTGATCATCCAGATCGTGGCAACGATCGGGCCCGCTTTCGCGCTTCCGGCGTGGGTGCTGCGCGCGGTCATTCTCGCGGCGATCGTCGGGTTTCTCGGCACCATGGGCGTACTTCTTTTCCGCCCGCGCCGCGAGGGGCGCCTAACCGGCGCCTATCTATCGCGCCGGACGCGCCTGCTGGCCGGCGGAGGCGTTTTCCTGGTCGCGCTCGTCGCCGGCGCGCTGTCGATCAACAGCTTGCGCGCGAAACCGGAAGTGATCGTCGCGGTGCTGCCGTTCACGGACCTCTCCCCGGGGCGCGACCAGGCGTATTTCGCGGAAGGCGTGGGCGAAGAAATCCTCAGCACGCTGGGCAGCGAAAACGGCTTTCGGGTTCTTGGCCGCACATCGGCCCGCCAGATCGGCGACAAACCCGACCCGGACGCGTTGCGCGACAAGCTTGGCGTGACTCACTTCCTCGAGGGCAGCGCGCGCACCGCGGGCAACGCGCTCAGGGTCAACGTCCGCCTAGTCGCCACCAGTGACGGGTCGCAGATGTGGCAGGAGGAATACCACGGCGGCCTCGCCGACATTTTCAAGGTTCAAGACCAGATCGCCGCGACCGTAGTCAAACGGCTGCGCGGAACCTTCGCTCCTGCACTCGGCACCGCAGCTTCGGCGTCGGCGTCATTCGACAGCTACCAGACCTATCTCGCCGCGCGCGCGCTGATGCGCGATCGCGGGCAGAAGCAACTGCGCGAGGCGCTTGTACTTGCCCAGCGCCTGGTCGCTGCCGATCCGCGCTATGCTCCGGGTCAGGCACTGCTCGCCGAGCTGTTCTACATGCTGTCGGACGCGGGCACGGCTTATGGCGACATGCCGCTCGAGCAAGCACGGCGGCTCGCTCTGCCCCACGCGCGCGAAGCGATTCGCCTCGCGCCCGCGAAACCCGAGGGCTATGCCGCGCTTGGCCTGATCTCTCAGCCCGATCGGGCCGTCGCGCCGTTGCAACGCGCGATCGCGCTCGATCCGTCGCGCGCCGAGCTGCGCATCTGGCTCGGCATCGCGCTCACCGCATTGGGTCGCAACGACGAGGCTTTTGTCCAGTATCGCACAGCCGCCGACGTCGAACCGCTGTGGCCGGTAGCGATCAACCGGCTGACCCAGACCCTGGCAGCAAGCGGTCGTCATGATGACGCCGGGGCCACCGTGCGACAATATCTCGAGCGCGGCGGATCGCAGGCGCAGGCGCTGCGCTTCACCGGATTCCTGCAGCGAGCGCGCGGCGATATGTCCGGCGCGATCAAGGCGGAGCGCGCTGCCTTGGCCCGGGACAAGACCCTGCCATACAGCGCGTCATGGCTGGCGCGGCAGTATTTCATGCTTGGAATGCGCGACGAGGCATTGGCGATCGATCAAGGTCGCGGCGAATGGCGCTACCGGCGGTCGTGGTTCGGCGGGGATCGCGCGGAGACGCGGCGCCTCGTCGTCTCTGACTTGTCCAAAGTATGGGCATCGTTCGATTCCAACGAAGCGCTGTTCGCCTTGGGTGCATTGCGCGACTGGCCGGCAATTGCCCGGCTGCACGCCATTCGGCCGGCATCCGCGGGCGACATCTGTCACGCGGCCGGCGTGTCTCTGCCGTTGACCATCATCGCGCTGCGCGAAATTGGCCAGACTGCGCAGAGCCGCCGCCTGAGCGCGTGCATGGGCAAGCGAATTGCCAGTGAGCGGGCCATGACGATGCGCGCGCCCGACGACGATCCCGGCCGCCTCGAAATGCGCCAGGCCGCGCTGCTGGCAATGGCCGGCGACCGCACCGCGCTCGCTTGGCTTGGCAAGGCAGTCGATCGCGGCTGGGTCGGACAGAACTTCTCGACCCGCCTCGCCGACTGGCCGCAGTTCGACGCGCTTCGCAGCGACCCGCGCTACGCCCAGCTCCAGCGCCGCATCGACGCCCACATCGCGCGCGAACGGCGCCAGACGCTCGCCCTGCGCTAGCTCGAATAATACATCTCGAACTCGACCGGGGAAGGCGTGGTTTCCCAGCGCATCACTTCTTCCCACTTGAGCTCGATGTAGGCGTCGATCTGGTCGTCGCTGAATACGTCGCCCTTGGTCAGAAAGGCGCGGTCGGCCTGGAGGTTGACCAGCGCCTCGCGCAAGCTGCCGCAGACGGTCGGGACATTGACCAGTTCCTGCGGCGGCAAATCGTACAAATTCTTGTCCATCGGGTCGCCCGGATGAATGCGGTTCTGGATGCCGTCGAGCCCGGCCATGAGCAACGCCGAATAAGCGAGATAGGGATTGGCGAGCGCGTCAGGGAAGCGGAACTCGACGCGTTTCGCTTTCTCGCCCGCGCCATAGGGAATGCGGCACGAGGCCGAGCGGTTGCGGCTCGAATAAGCGAGCAGCACCGGGGCTTCGAAACCGGGAACGAGGCGCTTGTAGCTGTTGGTCGACGGGTTGGTGAACGCGTTGAGCGCGCGCGCATGCTTGATCACTCCGCCGATGAAATAGAGCGCCATTTCGGAAAGGCCAGCATAGCCATTGCCCGCGAACAATGGCTTGCCGCCTTTCCAGATCGACATGTGGGTGTGCATGCCGCTGCCATTATCCTGGGCGATCGGCTTGGGCATGAAGGTCGCGGTCTTGCCGTAGGCATGAGCGACCATGTGGACGACATATTTGTAGATTTGCATGCGGTCGGCGGTCTCGGTCAATCCACCGTAAGTCAGGCCGAGCTCATGCTGCGACGCCGCAACTTCATGGTGATGCTTGTCGCATGGCAGCCCCATCTCGAGCATGGTTGAAACCATTTCACCGCGAATGTCCTGCGCGCTGTCGACCGGCGCGACCGGGAAATAACCGCCCTTGGCGCGAGGTCGGTGGGCAAGGTTGCCGCCGTCATATTCGCGCATGGTGTTGGTCGGCAGCTCAATGTCGTCGATCTTGAAGCCCGAGGCGTTATAGCCGTCTTCGAAGCGGACATCGTCGAACATGAAGAATTCGGCTTCGGGGCCGACATAGACGTCGTCGCCGACGCCGGTCTGCTTCAAATAAGCTTCGGCGCGGGTCGCGGTCGAGCGCGGGTCGCGGCCGTAGAGCTCGCCGGTCGATGGCTCGACGACGTTGCAGAACAGCACCAGCATCGGAGTCGCGCTGAACGGGTCGACATAGACCGCGTCGAGGTCGGGTTTAAGGATCATGTCGGATTCGTTGATCGCCTTCCACCCGGCGATCGAGCTGCCGTCGAACATAAAGCCGTCGGTCAGCATGTCCTCGTCGATCGCGCCTGCGACCATGCTCAGATGCTGCCACTTTCCCTTGGGGTCGGTGAAGCGGAGGTCGACCCATTCGATCTCCTCGTCCTTTAGCCGTGAAAGAATCTTGCCCGCGTCGCTTGCCATGATGATCACCCATTTTCTTGCGTGATCCCCGCGAACGCAGGGACCCGGTGTCGGATTCACCCGAAATTGCCTCTGAATCCGCGCTTTCGCGCGAATGACGAGATCCTGATTCGAGCTTGGAAGCGGAAGATTCCCGACCGCGGCGCAAGAGTCAGCCGGGCAGCGAATATTTCACCGCGCGCGGCGCCAATTGCGCGGCCCGCCGGGGCGTTTACACACGGGTGATCGAAACTGCTGGAGGGAATGGCCGATGTTGATCGCACTGCTCGTTCCGCTGGCTCTAGCCATCCTGATCTTCGGCGCGATCCTGGTGCGGGGCGCGATCCGCCAGCGCGCGACGCCCAATCTCGAAGCCTTGGCGGTGGGTGCCGCGGTGAGCTTTTTCGACACGCTTGGGATCGGCTCATTCGCGCCGACGACGGCCTGGCTGAAATTCCGCCGGGTGGTTCCCGATCGGCTGATCCCGCCGACCATGCTGGTCGGGCTGACCCCGCCGTCGATGGCCGAATCGATCATTTTTCTCATCCTGCTCGGCGTTCTGGTCGACCCGGTGCTGCTGGTCGGCTGCGTGCTGGCCTTGCTCATGGGCGGTTTGCTCGGCGCGCCGCTGGTCGCGCGCTCGCGGGTGTGGGTGGTGCAAATCGTGGTGGCAGTCGCGCTGGCCCTTGCCGCGACCGCTTATGCGCTGACCAACCTCAATCTGATGCCCGGCGGCGGCACTGCAAACAGTCTTCCATTCGGGCTGATGATCGTTGCGATCGCCGCCAATTTCCTGTTCGGCGTGCTACTTAATTTCGGGGTCGGCAATTATGCGCCGACCCTGGTGCTGCTCAGCCTGATGGGGATGGACCCGCGGCTGTGCTTCCCGATCATGGCCGGAGGCGCGGCGCTGACCGGAGCGGGGGCGAGCATCCGTCATATCATGATCGGCGAGATCGACATGCGCATCGTTATCGGCCTCGCTATCGGCGGGATCCCCGCGGTCCTGGTCGCCGCGTTCCTTGTCAAATCGATGCCGCTCGAGACGCTGCGCTGGCTGGTCTTCGTGGTTGTGCTCTACGCCGCACTGGTGATGTTCCGGGCAGCGCTCGCTGGGCGCCGGTCGCCGCCGCCCGACGCCGAACCGGTCGTTCCCGCGATCTAACGTGCAAGTCGTGGCGCGCACCCTCTTGGCAGCCGCTCGGCCCCTCGCTATCAGGCCCGCCAACCGCCTTGGCTTGTGCCCGGGGCGGCGTCGCTGACGTGTCGTTCGGCACCACAGTCCAAGCGTCAAAAGGGTGAGCATGGCCAGTAAGGCACAGTCCGCTGAAGCATCCCGCGCAACCGGTCCGGTGGCGGGCGGAGCCGTGACTGGCGGACCCGGCCCCGACGGCGTGCGCCGGCGCGATTTCCTTAACGTCGCCGCGGTCAGCTTCGCCGGCGTCGGCGCGGTCGCGGCCCTGGCGCCGCTGATCATCCAGATGTCGCCGTCGGCCGATGTGCTTGCCCAGGCAACCACCGAAGTCGACATTTCGAAGGTCGTTGCGGGGCAGGGGATCAAGGTCAGCTGGCGCAAGCAGCCGGTGTTCGTGCGCAATCTCACGCCCAAGGAAATCGCCGAAGCGAATGCAGTCAAATTGTCCGAATTGCGCGACCCGCAGACGCTCGCGCAGCGGACCAAGCCGGGCAAGGCCAATTGGCTGATCACGATGGGCGTGTGCACTCATTTGGGCTGCGTTCCGCTGGGCATTGGCGAGGGCGAGAATCGCGGGCCGTACGGGGGATATTTCTGCCCGTGTCACGGCAGCGCCTATGACACCGCAGCGCGGATCCGGCAGGGGCCGGCGCCATTGAACCTGGTGGTGCCGGACTATTCGTTCACATCACCGACCACCGTCGCGATCGGTGCAGGGGACAGCAAGAAATGAGCTTTTCCTGGGCCAAGCCCTACGAGCCCAAGGCCGGGTTCGCGCGCTGGATGGACGACCGGCTGCCGCTTCCGCGCCTCGTCTATGGCGCCATTGGCGGTGGCTATCCGGTCCCGCGTAACCTCAACTATTTCTGGAATTTCGGCGTTCTCGCCGGGATTTTTCTGATGATCCAGATCGTCACCGGGATCGTGCTGGCGATGCATTATTATGCGTCCGCGGATGGCGGCGCGTTCAATTCGGTCAACGGCCTCATCATGCGCGATGTCAGTGCCGGCTGGCTGCTCCGCTATGCCCACTCGAACGGTGCGAGCTTCTTCTTCATCGTCACCTACATCCATATTTTCCGCGGCCTGTTCTACGGGTCGTACAAGGCGCCGCGCGAATTGGTGTGGATGCTTGGACTAGTGATCTATCTGCTGATGATGGCCACCGCCTTCATGGGCTACGTGCTGCCGTGGGGGCAGATGAGCTATTGGGGCGCGCAGGTCATCACCGGTTTCTTCTCGGCTTTCCCGATCGTCGGTGAGCCGATCCGGGTGTGGCTGCTCGGCGGCTATGCCCCCGACCAGGCCGCGCTGACGCGCTTCTTCTCGCTTCATTATCTGTTGCCATTCGTGATCGCCGCGGTGGTCATATTGCACATCTGGGCGCTGCACATTCCGGGCTCGAGCAACCCGACCGGGGTCGATGTGAAGGCGGAGCGCGATACGCTGCCGTTCCATCCCTTCTACACTGCCAAGGACGGCTGGTTCGCCGCGGGGGTTCTGTTGTTCTTCGCGCTGGTCACTTATTTCGCGCCCAATTATCTCGGCCATCCGGACAATTACATTCCGGCCAACCCGCTGGCGACCCCGGCGCATATCGTCCCCGAATGGTATTTCTGGCCGTTCTACGCGATTTTGAAGAGCTTCACGGTCAACTTCGTCCTGCAGGCGAAATTGTGGGGCGTGCTGGCGATGTTCGCCTCGATCCTGCTGCTGTTCTTCCTGCCGTGGCTCGACAAGTCAGCGGTGCGCTCGGGCAATTATCGCCCGCTGTTCAAGCGCTTCTTCTCGCTCCATTATTTGCTTCCGTTCGTGATCGCGGGGGTGACCATCCTGCATATCTGGGCGCTGCATATCCCGGGTTCGTCGAACCCGACCGGGGTCGATGTGAAGAGCGAGAAGGACACTTTGCCCTTCCACCCGTTCTACACCGCCAAGGACGGCTGGTTCGCGGGCGCCTTCCTGACCCTGTTCATGATTGTCAACTACTTCGCCCCCGATTATCTCGGTCACCCGGACAATTATATCCCGGCCAACCCGCTCTCGACCCCCGCGCATATCGTCCCCGAATGGTATTTCTGGCCGTTCTACGCGATTT
>JBDSTQ010000194.1:0-11058 GCA_039928195.1 Sphingomicrobium sp. | reverse complement strand
GGCTGCAATATGTCGCGGCGTGGCTCGACGGCAGGGGCGCGGTTCCGCTCTACAATCTGATGGAAGACGCCGCGACCGCCGAACTCTGCCGCGCGCAACTGTGGCAATGGCTGCGCTATGAAGCGCCGCTGTCCAATGGCCAGCGCTTCGAACGTAAATTGTTCGACCGTCTGTTCGACACAGAAGTACATCTGCTCGCGGACGTACCCCACATCGAGGAAGCCGCCGCTCTGTTCCGCCAGATGGTCACCGCCGACGCGTTCGAGGAATTTCTGACGCTCCCCGCCTACCGCTTGCTGCCATAAGAAAAGAACGCCGCGGATTGCTCCGGGCGCCCTTTTGAATGAGCGAGAAAGTGGCTTAAGCCGCTTTCTGCTCCAGCGCGCCTTTGGCCTGCGCGATGATCGCGCTGAACGCCGCGGCTTCATGCATCGCGATGTCGGCGAGCACTTTGCGGTCGAGCGTGATGCCGGCGAGGTTCAACGCGTGGATGAACTGGCCATAGGTCAGCCCTTCGGCGCGGACCGCCGCGTTGATCCGCTGAATCCACAAGGCACGGAACGTGCGCTTCTTCACCTTGCGGTCGCGATAGGCATATTGCCCCGCCTTTTCGACGGCCTGGCGGGCGACGCGGATGGTGTTCTTGCGACGACCGTAATAGCCCTTCGCATTGTCGAGGATCCGCTTGTGCTTTGCGCGCGTGGTTACGCCGCGCTTGATGCGTGTCATGGTCCGCTTGCTCCTAGTTGAGGCCGTAAGGGGCCCAGAGCTTGACGCGGGCCGTGTCGGCCTTGTCGAGCACTTCGGTACCGCGGTTCTGACGGATGTATTTGCTATTGTGGCTGATCAGCCGGTGGCGCTTGCCAGCGACCCCGTGCTTCAGTTTGCCACTGGCAGTGAGCGTGAAGCGTTTCTTCACCCCGCTCTTGGTCTTCAGCTTGGGCATTTTCGTCTCCTTTGTGCCCCGCGCGATTGACCATCTTGCCAAGAGAGTCATCGGGGGGCGACGTTATCGAACTGCCACGGCAGCCCTAACTGGCCGGGCCGTTCGTCTTTCCAACAATCTGGAATGGTCGCGCCTATAGTCGGCGGTGGCGCCCAAGGCAACTCACCAGGGGATCGGCGCGCCATCATGGCCGAAGAAGCCGCCCGATTGCTCGGATGTCAGGCGCTCGATCACCTGGCGCATCCCGGTCACGCTTTCCTCCGTTCCAAGCGGCGCGCCAGCCCCGCCCATGCGCGTCTTGACCCACCCGGGATGAAGCACCGCGCAGGTTACGCCGCTGTCGACCGCAAGGCTGCGCCACGCCATGTTGAGCGCGGCCTTGGCGGTGCGATAGGCGATGAACCCGCCCGAATCATTGTCCTCGATCGAACCCATGCGCGTGCTGATCGCGACCGCTTTGCCGCTTGCCGCGCGGAGTTGCGGAAGCACCGCCTGGGCGAGGAGGAAAGGCGCGATGGCGTTGACGGTGAAGGTGCCCGACCAGCCTTCCGCTTCCTCGGCGCTGGTCACGGTTTTCGGTCCATAAGTGCCGGCATTGGCGATGAGCAGGTCGAGCGCGTCGATTCGCTCGCCGAACCCGGCGATGGCCTCGAGGTCGAGCATGTCGAGCGATTCGACCTGGGTGCAAATCGACCCAAGCTCGTCGGTCGGCTCGCGCACGGTGGCGACGACGTTCCAGCCGGCCTGGCAATATTGGCGCGCGAACTCGAGGCCGATGCCGCGGTTCGCGCCGGTGATGAGGACTGTGGGCATAACGCCTCAACGCGGCGGGCGGGGGAAGGTCCCCGATCGGGCGGGGTCAATCATGCGCGGCATAACCCTCGGCGCCGAGAAAGTGGAGCGACACATAAGGCGAGTCGCCAACCACCCAGCTGTCATGCCCGGGCGGGACATAGAACAAGTCGCCGACGTTCATTTCGATCACCTTGCCGTCGTCCATCGCCGCGGTTGCACAGCCGGATACTACCATCCCGACATGCTCGACATGGCACGAGGTCAGCCCGAGCGCGGCGCCGACATGCTCCGACCATTTCCAGCCGGGTTGATAGGTTGCGCGGCCGATGGTCATTGCGCCGAGATGGACCAGCTCGAAGCGGCCGAGGGAAAATTCGCGGACTTCGTCGGGGGCATCGAAGCGCTTGAGGACGACGGCGAGGTCCATTGTCAGTCAAACAGGCTCGACACGCTCGATTCGTCGGCAATGCGGCGGATCGCTTCGGCGAGCAAAGGGGCGATGGTCAGGCGGCGGATCTTGCCGTCCTTGGCGTCCTCCTCGCCGCTCGAGATAGTGTCGGTGACCACCAGCTCGCTCAGCTCCGACGCCGCGACTCGCGCGGCGGCGGCACCCGACAGCACGCCGTGGGTGCAATAAGCGAACACTTCGGTCGCGCCCTGCTGCTTCAACGCGGCGGCGGCGTTACACAGCGTCCCCGCCGAATCGACAATATCGTCGATGAGGATGCAGGTGCGACCGGTGACATCGCCGATGATGTTCATCACTTCCGATTCGCCGGCGCGTTCGCGGCGCTTGTCGACGATCGCCAGCGGCGAGTTGTTGAGCCGCTTGGCGAGGCCGCGCGCGCGAACCACGCCGCCGACGTCGGGCGAGACGATAGTCAGCTCGCGCTTGCCGAAGCGCGCGTTGATGTCGCTGGCAATCACTGGCGAGCCGAACAGATTGTCGGTGGGGATGTCGAAAAAGCCCTGGATCTGGCCGGCATGGAGGTCGATCGAAAGCACCCGGTTGGCGCCCGCGGTAGTGATCAGATTGGCGACCAATTTGGCCGAAATTGGCGTTCGCGGCCCGGGTTTGCGGTCCTGCCGGGCATAGCCGAAGTACGGCAGCACCGCGGTGATCCTTTTGGCCGAAGCGCGGCGCAGCGCATCGATGCAGATCAGCAATTCCATCAGATTGTCGTTGACCGGATAGGAGGTCGATTGAACCACGAAAACGTCCTCGCCGCGGACATTCTCGTTGATCTCGACGAATATCTCCTCGTCGGCGAAGCGGCGCACGCTGGCGTCGGTCAGCGGAATCTCGAGATAGTCGGAAATCGCGCGCGCGAGCGGCAGATTGCTGTTCCCGGCGAGCAGTTTCATAGCCTTCGAATCCCCCAGCGGCCAAGCGGCCATAGCGACCAGTTGCGCCCAGCGTAAAGGTTGCGAGGCCACGGAGGTGCGTTAAAGCGCCACGCATGACCGACCGCCTGACAATCGCCTTTGCCCAGATGAACCAGCGGGTTGGCGACCTGGCGGGCAATGCGGTGGCGATGCTCGAGATGCGGCGGCGGGCTGAAGGCGCTGATCTGTTGCTCTTCCCCGAGCTTCAGCTGACCGGCTATCCGCCCGAGGATCTGGTGCTCAAGCCCGAATTCGTGCGGCGGACGATGGAAGCGGCCGAGCGGCTGGTCGATGCCACCGCCGAGCCCGGGCCGGCGCTACTGATCGGCACCATCGTGCGCGAGGAGGGGCTCAATTACAACGCGGTGCTGCTTGCCGACGGCGGCCGAGTGGTGGCGAAAGTGTTGAAGCGCGAGCTGCCCAATTACGGCACGTTCGACGAAAAGCGCGTATTCGCTTCGGGGCCGCTGCCCGAGCCGATCGAATTCAAGGGCGTCAAGATCGGCGTGCCGATCTGTGAGGACATCTGGCAGGAAGTGGTCTGCCAGCACCTCGCCGACGCCGGCGCCGAATTGCTGCTCGTCCCCAACGGCAGCCCGTACGAGCTCGACAAGGACGATCTGCGCTATCGCCTGGTGCGCGACCGCGCGGTCCAGACCGGGCTTCCAATCGCCTACATCAACCGCGTCGGCGGGCAGGACGAATTGGCCTTCGACGGGTCGTCGTTCGTCGTCCATCCCGATGGCGAACGCGTGGTCCAGATGCCCGATTGGGACGAGGCGCTGCTAATGACCGAATGGGCGCGCGGGCCCGATGGCTGGCGCTGCGCGACGCGGTGCGAACATACGCTCGATCGTTTTCCCGAAGATGTCTATCGGGCGATGATGATGGCGCTGTCGGACTATGTCTCGCGCAACGGCTTTCCGGGCCTGATCCTCGGTCTGTCGGGAGGGATCGACAGCGCGCTGTCGGCGGCGGTTGCGGTCGATGCGCTGGGGCCGGAGCGGGTGCATTGCGTGATGCTTCCGTCCAAGTTCACCAGCGCGGAAAGCCTCGCCGACGCGGCCGAATGCGCGCGGCTACTCGGCTGCCGCCATGACGTCGTGCCGATCGCCGACGCGGTCGCGGTGGTCGGCAAGATGCTCCCCGCTATGTCGGACCTTGCGTCGGAGAACGTCCAGGCGCGGCTGCGGATGGTGGCTTTGATGGCGCTGTCCAACTCGGGCGGCGAGATGCTTCTGACGACCGGCAACAAGAGCGAGATGAGCGTCGGTTATGCCACGCTCTACGGCGACATGGCGGGCGGCTATTCGGTGCTTAAGGACGCCTATAAAACGACGGTGTTCGCGCTGTCCAAGTGGCGCAACCGCGTGAAGCCGGGCGGCGCGTTTGGTCCCGACGGGCCGGTGATGCCCAAGCGCGTAATCGCCAAGCCGCCGAGCGCCGAGCTGCGCCCCGATCAACGCGATGACGACAGCCTGCCGCCTTATGCATTGCTCGACCCGATCCTCGAAGGGCTGGTGGATAAGGAATTTTCGGTCAGCGAAGTCGCCGCGCTGACCGGGCAGGATGCGGCGCTGGTCAGCGACATCGAAAGCAAGCTGTTGCGCGCCGAATATAAGCGGCGCCAGGCCCCGCCCGGGGTCAAGATCGGCAACCGCAACTTCGGCCGCGACCGCCGCTATCCGATCACCAACGCCTTCAGGACTGGCCAATGACCGTCACCACCCGCTTCGCTCCGTCGCCGACCGGCCGGCTACACGTCGGCAACATCCGTACCGCGCTGCATAATTTCCTGTTCGCGCGAAAGAATGATGGCGAGTTCCTGTTGCGGGTCGACGATACCGATCGCGAGCGCTCGACCGTGGCGTTCGACCAGGCGATCCGCGACGATCTCGACTGGCTCGGCTTGAAACCCGACCGCATTGTCCGCCAGTCCGAGCGGTTCGACCTCTACGAGCGCGAGTTTGAGCGGCTCAAGGCCGCGGGCCGCGTTTACGCCTGCTACGAAACGCCGCAGGAACTCGATTTGCGCCGCAAGGTGCTGCTCGGGCGCGGGCTGCCGCCGGTGTATGAGCGCCAGCCCGAGGACGCGCCGGTGCCCGCGGGCCGCGCGCCGCACTGGCGTTTCAAGCTCGACCAATATTATCCGATCGGCTGGACCGATTTGATTCGCGGCGAGCAGAGTTTCGACGCCAAATTGCTCAGCGATCCGGTCGTGCGGCGCGAGGACGGCAGCTGGCTCTACCTGCTGCCCAGCGTGATCGACGATATCGACCTTGGCATCAGCCACGTAGTGCGCGGCGAGGATCATGTCACCAACAGCGCGGTGCAGATCCAGATGTTCGACGCGCTCAGTTCGGCGCCGCCGCATTTCGCGCATGGCGCGTTGCTCGTCGCGGCCGAAGGCAAATTGTCCAAGCGGCTGGGCGCATACGGGATCGAGGACGTGCGCCGCGACGGGCTCGAGCCGATGGCCTTGCTGTCGCTGCTCGCGCGGCTCGGGACGTCGCAGCCGGTCGAGGCGATCCCCGATCTCGCCACGCTCGCGAACAGTTTCGACTTTGCCCATTTCGGCCGCGCGCCGGCACATTTCGATCCGCATGAGGTCGCACTGGTCAATGCACGATTGCTCCACCATCTCGACTTCGCCGACGTCGCCGGGCGCTTGCCCGCGGGCGCGGATGCAGACGAATGGCTGCTGTTGCGCGGCAATCTCGAGCGTCTCGGGGATTTTGCCGACTGGCATGCGGTGGTGGCGGGCGACATCGAGCCACCCGAACTTGGCCATGACGATCGCTCGCTGGTCCGCGCCGCGGTTCCCTTCGCGCAGGGACTCGACTGGTCGGCCGGGCCGTGGCGCACGCTGACCGACGCCCTCAAGCAGTCGAGCGGGGTCAAGGGTCGCGCGTTGTTCCACCCGTTGCGGCTGGCGTTGACCGGGCGCGAGAGCGGCCCCGAGATGGCCGGTCTGGTCGAGCGCATGGGCCAGGCGCGCGTGGTCGCGCGGCTCGAGGCCGCCGCCAAGCGATGACAATAAACTATTTCCATTCGTGTATGATATGATGTAACATTCACTTGAACTTGAGTGGAGGTCATCATGCTCGACTATGCCGCCCGCTATCCCGTCGCCGCGAAGCGCGGTTCGAGCCCGAACGCGCTGCTGATGATCATCACCGCGCATGTCGCCGCGCTGGCGGTGTTGATGAGCGCGAGGATGGAGCTGCCACCGCGGATCGATCAAGCACCGATCAAGATCGACTTCATCCACGCCCCCAAGCCGCCGCCCCCCAACCCGATCACGCCGCCGGCCGGGTCGCCGATACCCGCTGAATCCACCCTGCACGCGCCGCACCCGATTGTGCCCACACCGATCACGGTCAACGAAAGCGCCGATGCCTCGCCGGCGATCCCAAATCTGGGTCCGATCCTGGGGATCGAGCCGAAGCCTCTGCTTACTCCCGCGCCGGTCATCGCTCCGCCGAGCGCGGCGCAGCTGCTCACTCCGCCGGCGGAACTCAAGCCGCCCTATCCGCAGTCCAAGCTGGTCAGCGAGGAGCAAGCGGTGCTCAGGCTGCGGCTGTCGATCGACGAGCGAGGCCGGGTGGTCGCGGTGACGCCGGTGGGCCGCGCCGACCCTGCTTTCCTCGATGCCGCGCGCCGCCACATTATCGCCCACTGGCGTTATCGGCCGGCGAGCGAAAGCGGGCGCGCAATCGTCTCTTCCGCCGTGATTACCCTGCACTTCGAGCTCAACGGCTAGGCGCGCGGGGTGGCGGCGGCGCGCAAGGCGTCTTATCTCCCGCTGATGTCCTGGTTTCCCCGCCCGTCGAACCCGTTCGCCGCCTTCGCCGACTTGCGCGCATTCCTCCGCCAGCGCAGCCGCGAGCAAGTGATCGGCGCGGCGCTGGCGGTGCTGGCGACGACCATCATCGTGATCGAGTTCTTCGTCGACGCGAAGATCAACACCGCCCCCCCGCCGCAAATCATCTATGCCGACAGCTGGTCACTGAAGCGCACCGACGCCGAGATCATAGCCCAGCAGAAGATCGACGAGGCCAAGCGCCAGGCCGCTATCGCCGAGCGTAAACGGCAATTCCAGAAGCTCGAGAATCAGTTCGGGATGTGAGCGACGACCGCCGCTTCATGGCCGTGGCCGTCGCACTTGGGGAGGTCGCGCGCGGCGTCTCGGCGCCCAACCCCAATGTCGGCTGCGTGATCGTCGCCAGCGGCGGCAAGATCGTCGGCCGCGGCGCCACGGCCTTGGGCGGGCGGCCGCATGCCGAGGCTTTGGCACTGAAACAGGCCGGAACCAAAGCGCGCGGCGCAACGGTCTATGTGACGCTTGAGCCGTGCGCGCATGACAGCGCGCGGGGACCAGCCTGCGCCGATCTCTTGGTCGCCGCACGGCCAGCGCGGGTCGTGACTGCCCTGCGCGATCCCGACCCGCGCACTGCCGGGGTCGGGATCAAGCGACTGCGCGCCGCGGACATCGACGTAAAGCTCGGCGTCGGGCGCGAGGCCGCGCGGCGGTCGCTGTCAGGGTGGCTGACCCGGCTCGCGCTCGGGCGCCCGCGGATTACGCTCAAGCTCGCTTTGTCGATCGACGGCAAGATCGCGCTGCCGTCGGGCGAGTCGAAATGGATCACCGGCGAAGACGCGCGCCGCCACGCCCACCTCGAACGCGCGCAATCCGACATGATTCTCGTCGGGCGCGGCACTTACCTCGCCGACCGGCCGCGGCTCGACGTGCGCCTGCCGGGACTTGAGGAGTGTTCGCCGCGACGGGCCCTGCTCACGCGCGGCGAGGCGATCGAAGGGTGGGAGATTCTAGCCGAGCCGCGCGCTGTATTCGGGCTTCATGACGTCAACGATCTCCTCGTCGAGGGCGGCTCGTCGACCGCGACCGCGTTCCTCGCCGAAGATCTGGTCGACCGCATTCTGATCTATCGCGCGCCGATCATCATCGGTGATGGCAAGTCGTCGTTCGGCTTCGTCGGCCTCGACGCGATCGCCGACGCGCACAACCGCTGGCGGCTGGTCGGCGAGGAACGGCTCGGGATCGACCGCCTCGAAGTTTACGAGCGATTGAGAGCAAGCTAGGCGGCGAACATGTTCACCGGGATCGTCACCGACGTCGGCACCGTCATCGCCGCCGAGCAGCGCGGCGACCTGCGGCTGCGCGTGCGCACCGGCTATGACCTCGCCACGGTCGATCTCGGCGCGTCGATCGCCTGCTCGGGTGTGTGCCTGACCGTTGTCGACAAAGGCGACGACTGGTTCGCGGTCGATGTTTCGGGCGAGACACTGTCGCGCACCGCGGGCGATCTGTGGCGCGAAGAGTCGAAACTCAATCTCGAGCGCGCGTTGCGGCTGGGTGACGAGTTTGGCGGCCATATCGTCACCGGCCATGTCGATGCGGTCGGCGACGTGCTCGGGGTTTGCCCCGAGGGCGACTCGCGGAGGATCGGCGTTTCAGTGCCGCGCGCTTTGGCGGCAATGATTGCGACCAAGGGCTCAGTGACGCTCGACGGGGTGTCGCTGACGGTCAACGACGTCGGCGCCGCCGGCGATGGCGCGACCCATTTTTCGGTCAACATCATTCCGCACACCGCCAAGCATACGACCTTGGGAAATCTGGAAACCGGGCAACAATTGAATGTCGAGATCGACGTTATCGCCCGCTACCTAGATCGAACCATGGCGGTCCGCGCACAGTAGGGACAGAATTGTGCCCGCTGTTCATCACATTGCGATGTGATATGGGAGATTCATGAGCATCAACCTCATCGATCGGATCGAGGCGATCATCGCCACTGGCGAAGTCAGCCGCTCGGGTCTCGCCCGCGCCGCCGGGCTCCACCCCAATTCATTGCGCAAGCTCGGCGCGGCGGACTGGAACCCGACCGCCGACACCTTGTCGCGGCTGGAGAAATTGATCCAGCAGGGCAATGCCGAAGTGCTGGTCGGGACCGAGGCGATCATCGACGAAGCGCGCAACGGCCGCATGTTCATCCTCGTCGACGACGAAAATCGCGAGAATGAAGGCGACCTAATCATCCCCGCGCAAATGGCGACCCCTGACGCGGTCAATTTCATGGCGCGCCACGGCCGCGGGCTGATCTGCCTCGCGCTCGGCAAGGACCGGGCCGACCAATTGGCGCTCGAGCCGATGGCGCGGACCAACCGCTCGCGCAACGAGACCGCGTTCACGGTGTCGATCGAGGCGCGCGACGGGATCACCACCGGGATCAGCGCCGCCGACCGCGCGCGCACCATCGCGGTGGCGATCGATGCCGCCAATGCCGCCGACGCGATCGTCTCGCCCGGGCATATCTTCCCGCTCGTCGCACGGCCCGGTGGGGTGCTCGTCCGCGCTGGCCACACCGAGGCGGCGGTGGACATTGCGCGCCTTGCCGGGCTCAACCCGAGCGGAGTGATCTGCGAGATCATGCGCGAGGACGGGACCATGGCCCGGCTCGAACATCTGACCGATTTCGCGCGCACGCACGGGCTCAAGATCGGCACCATCCGCGACCTCATCGCCTACCGCCTCAAGAAGGACCATCTGGTCAAGCGCGTCGCGATCAGTGGCTTCACCGCCGAAAGCGGTGCCGAATGGCAGGCGCAGGTGTTCCGCGACAAAGCCAGCGGCGAGGAGCAATTGGCGCTGGTCCACGGTGCGCTTGATCCCGCTGCGCCGGTGATGGTGCGGATGCACAGCCTCGACCTGTTCGCCGATGTGCTCGGCGAGGCCGGTGGACGCTCGGGACTGCTGCGCGGCGCGATGCGGATGATCGAGGGCAATGGCACCGGCGTCGTGGTCGCGCTTCACGCGGCGTCGCCGGGCGCCTTGTCGCGCTCGCTCGATACGCGTTCGGGCAAGCCGGTCGAAGGCGGCGATGCTGTGCGCGGTTACGGCACCGGCGCGCAGATCCTCGCCGCGCTCGGAATCCACGACATGATCCTGCTGACCAACACCCACCACGCGCCGGTGGCGCTCGCCGGTTACGGGCTGGCGATCGTCGAGGAACGGCCGATCGCGGCGGACAGCTGATGGCCACGATCCTGCTCGCCGAGGCGCGTTTCTATCCCGAACTCAACGACATGCTGCTTGCCGGTGCGCGAACGGCGGTCGAGGCGGCTGGCCAAAAGCATGAGACGCTGACGGTCCCCGGCGCGCTCGAATTGCCCGGAGCCATCGCGCTCGCCGCGCGCAGCGGGCGCTTTTGCGCGTTCGTTGCGCTCGGCGTGGTGATCCGCGGCGAGACCTATCATTTCGAAGTGGTGTCGGAAGAAAGTGCGCGCGGGCTGATGGCGCTGACGCTTCAGGGCTTCGCCGTCGGCAACGGCATTTTGACGGTCGAGAATGACGCCCAGGCGCGGGTCCGTGCCGACCCCGCACAGGGCGACAAGGGCGGCGATGCGGCCCGCGCTGCGCTCGCTTTGTTCGCTCTGCGTGAGCAGTACGGGGCGTGACTCGCGCCGGCGCCGAAGCGTCGGCGGCCGCGACCGACCGCTTCGCCTTTCCCGCTTTGCTGATCGGCTCGACCGCGTTGGCGTTCGGGCCGTGGCTGGTACGGCTGGCCGACGTCGGCCCGGTCGCGACGGGCTTTTGGCGGCTGAGTCTGGCGCTGCCCTTCCTGCTCCTGATTGCGCGCCTGACCGGCCGGCCGATCGTGTGGCCGCGCAAAGCGATTGCCTGGTCGGTGTTCATCGCCGCGGCCTTTTACGCCGCTGACCTCGGCGCGTGGAACGTCGGTATTCGGATGACCAAGCTCGCCAACGCGACCCTGTTCGGCAATGTCTCGAGCTTCGTCTTCGCCGGCTGGGGGCTGTGGCTCGCGCGTCGCCTGCCGAGCGGCCGGCAGGCATTCGCGCTGATCCTCGCGGCGCTCGGCGCGGCACTGCTCATGGGCAGCAGCTACGAT
>JBDSTQ010000193.1:0-7768 GCA_039928195.1 Sphingomicrobium sp. | reverse complement strand
AGCAGCTCTGCTCGTCCTCGCTGCGCCCGCCAGCGTATTTGGCGCGGCGCGGGTCGCCGACCCGTTGAGCTTTTTTGCCGGGCAGACCGAGAGCGTCAGCACGGTCAAGGTAATGTTGAAAAAGCCGTTCAAAAGCCGCAGCATCGGCCGCGGCAAATTGCTCCCCGACCGCAGTCTCGATCTCGTCCAGCGGGTCGAGGACGAAGGCATGCCGCCGCACGAACGTCGCTGGAAAATTCGTCAGATCGGCCCCGGGCGCTTTACGGGCACGATGTCCGAGGCAGTCAGCCCGGTGACCATCGACGAAACGCCGAAGGGCTACCGCTTCCGGTTCAAGATGAAGGACAATTTGTCGGTCGAGCAGGTGCTGACGCCGATCGCGGGCGGAACGGCGGCGCGCAATGTGATCACGGTGCGAAAGTTCGGGCTTGCGGTCGCGCGTTCGGAAGGGACGATCCGGAAGGTGGATTAAAGCAGTTCCGCATTGGAAACTGTCACGCACGCCGCAGCCAGGCGAGTGAATTTGCGCCTCAATAAGGCGGCTGGTCCATCCCCGTCGGGCTCTTGGTAAAAATCTCATGCCCGGTCTCGGTGATGCCGATCGAATGTTCGAACTGCGCGGAGAGCGAGCGGTCGCGGGTGACGGCGGTCCAGCCATCGTCGAGCACTTTGACGTCGGCGCGGCCGAGGTTGATCATCGGCTCGACGGTGAAGATCATGCCCGGTTTCAACTCGGGGCCGGTGCCGGGGCGGCCGGCGTGGACCACTTCGGGGCTGTCGTGGAACAGCCGGCCGACGCCGTGGCCGCAGAAATCGCGGACGACGCTGTAACGGCGCTGCTCGGCATGTTGCTGGATCGCGTTGCTGATGTCGCCGAGGCGGTTGCCGGGGCGCGCCTGATCGAGCCCGAGCATCAAGCATTCATAGGTGACGTCGACCAGCTTCTTCGCCTTGAGCGGGACGTCGCCGACGAAATACATGCGGCTGGTGTCGCCGTGCCAGCCATCGACGATCGGAGTGACGTCGATGTTGACGATGTCGCCGTCCTTCACCGCTTTGTCCGACGGAATGCCGTGGCACACCACATGGTTGATCGAGATGCAGCAGCTTTTGGTATAGCCGCGATAACCGAGCGTCGCGGGGGTCCCGCCGCCGTCGAGCGTCATCGCATGGACGATATCGTCGAGCGCCTGGGTGGTGACTCCCGGGACAACGTGAAGGGCGAGCGCATCGAGAATTTCGGCGGCGAGACGTCCGGCGCGGCGCATTCCGGCAAAGCCTTCGGGGCCGTGAAGCTTGATCGTCCCGCTACGGGCCTCGACCCGGTCATCGGGCGCGACGGTGATATATTCGGTCATCGGGTCGATATAGAATGCTCGGCGGGCAAATAAAACCGGCTGTCCTTTGAGGTGCGAGCGGGAGTAAAGGCGAGGCCTTCGAAGTGCTCAGGCCGAACGGGATTAGGTGGAACAAGGCAAAATCTGGACCGCCGGCCTCGTCGTTATCGGCGACGAAATCCTGTCGGGGCGGACGCAGGACAAGAATGTCGCGCAGGTCGCGGAGTGGCTCAACGCGCAAGGCATTAGACTGGCCGAAGTGCGGATCGTGCCCGACGACAGCGCGGCGATCGGGGTCGCGGTCAACGCACTTCGCGCCACCCATGATTATTGCTTCACGACCGGCGGAATCGGGCCGACGCACGACGATATCACGGTCGACGCGATCGCCGCCGCGCTCGGTGTGGCGGTGGTCGTGCATCCCGCAGCGCGCAAAATCCTCGAGGATTATTATCGCCGGCGGCCGGGCGGACTCACCCCGGCGCGGCTGCGCATGGCGCGCGTTCCCGACGGCGCCGAGCTGATCGCCAACCCGAGTTCGGGCGCGCCGGGGGTCAAGATCGGCAATATTTTCATCCTCGCCGGGGTGCCGCACATCGCCGCGAGTATGCTCGACGCGCTGACCGGCGCGCTTGAGGGCGGGCGGCCGATCGTATCGGTGATCGTCGGCGCGCGCGCACCCGAGAGCGACGTCGCCGACCTGTTGCGTGAAACCGAAGCCGCGCATCCGGGCGTCGCGATTGGCAGCTATCCTTTTTTCAAGGACGCGACGTACGGGGCGAATTTCGTGATCAGGTCGGAGGATGCGGCGCTCGCCGGACGCTGCGCTGAAGCGCTTGGGGCAGGGCTGCGCGCCGCCGGTTTCGAACCGGTTGCGGGAGGAATTTAATGGCCGACGAAAAAGTCGACGCCGGCTCCGATTCGGCCCGCCGCAAGCATCGCGAGGACCAGCTCGACGAAGCGCTGGAAGAAAGCTTCCCGGCGAGCGATCCGCCGTCGATCGGCGTGTCCGAGCCAGGCCCAAAAAAACCGCGCACCGGGCGCCGTTCCTGAGCGCTTTCGTGCGCGCGTCCTAACAGGTACAGCGGCGCACCGACCTTGGGGGCGGTTGAACATGGCGAGCGACGGCGAGCGGCCGACGATCTTTCTAAGCTATGCGCACGGCGACCAGGCGCAGGCGCAGCGGCTCGCCGCGGCGCTCGAACGCTGCGGCTTCACCGTGTGGTGGGATGCGCTGATCGAAGGCGGCACGCGCTACGCCAAATCGATCGACACCGCGCTCGCCGCCGCTGATGCAGTGGTAGTGCTGTGGTCGCAACAGTCGGTTGAGTCCGACTGGGTTAAGGACGAAGCGGCGCAAGGGCGCGAGCGTCATCGGCTGGTCCCACTGTCGCTTGACGGGACGCTGCCGCCGCTCGGCTTTCGCCAGCTCCAGGTGATTGACTTGTCGGGCTGGCGCGGGCGCGCCGATGCGCCGCAGTTCGACGCGATCCGCCGCGCGGTGGCCACTGCCTCAGGCCAGGCGCCGGTCGAGCGTCAGCGGATCGCCGGGCCGCGCGTGTCGCGGCGCCAGGCGCTGGCCGGCGGCGCTGGAGTGGCGGCGATTGTGGCGGGCGGCGGCGGGTTGATCGCGTGGCAAAAAGGCTGGCTCGGCGGCGAGGGCGCCGAGCGCAGCATCGCGGTGCTGCCGTTCAAGAACGTCGGCGGCAACCCGGCCCAGGCCTATTTGTCCGAAGGGCTGACCGAGGAAGTGCGCGCGGCGCTGTCGCGCAATGCCCGGCTGCAAGTGCTTGCCGCAACCAGTTCCGACACCGCGCGCGACGATTCCGGCGGCGCGACCGCGATCGCGGCGAAACTGGGGGTGGCCTATTTGCTTAGCGGATCGGTGCAGCGCTCGGGCGACCGGGTGCGGGTGGCGATGGACCTGACCGACGGCAAGACCGGTTTTTCCAAATGGTCGCAGCAGATCGACCAGCATCTGACCGATATTTTCGCCTTTCAGACGGCGATCGCGCGGACCGTGTCCAACGCCCTTTCGGTCAAGATGGCGACCGACGAACCGGCGCCCGGCGGCACTCGCAACGTCGCCGCTTATGAAGCCTATTTGCGCGGCAAGGCGCTGTACAACCTGTCAAAGGACGTCGCCACCGACCGCGAAGCGCAGGCGCTGTATGAGAACGCGATTGCCGGGGATTCCAAATTCGCTCTGGCGCATGCGGCGCTGTCGCGCGTGCTGTCCTCGATCGCCAGCGTCGATGCCCCGGCGAACGAGATCAAGTCGACCTTCGCCGCCGCCATTGCCGAAGGCCGCGCTGCGGTCGATCTGGCGCCGAAGCTGGCCGAAGCGCAAGTGGCGCTCGGCTATGCGTTGTTCGCCGGGCATTTGGACATCAAGGGATCGCGCGCGGCCTATGATCTCGCGTATCGCTATGGCAACGGCAATGCCGATATCCTGCTGCTCTACGCGCTGTACACGGTGCGTGCGCGGCGGTTCGCGACCGCGCGCTCGGCGATTGAGCGCGCGGTGGCGCTCGATCCGCTGAACCCGCGGGCGCACCGTGCGGCGGGCAGCATCGGCTTTGCGACGCGCGATTATGCCGGGGCGGTCGAGCACTTCAACCGCGCGCTGGAACTCAATCCAGACCTTTCAAACGCGCACGCGATGCTCGGATATTGCCTGATCCAATTGGGCCAATTCGATGCGGCGCGCGCGGCTTTGGCCAAAGAGCCGATGCCAATGATGCGGCTGACCGGGCAGTCTATCCTTGAACATCGCGCGGGCAAGCCGGCGGAGGCACAGCGCGCGTTCGCGTCGCTGGTCAAGGATGTCGGCGATACCGCTTTGTATCAGCAAGCCGAAGTGATGGCGCAATGGGGGCGCGCGGACGACGCGATGGCGCTGCTCGAACGGGCGCGGGGAGTGGGCGATGCGGGTCTGACGGCGATCACCAGCGATCCGTTCCTCGATCCGCTTGCACGCGACCGGCGCTTCCGCCTGTTCGTGCGACAGATGAGATTCGCCTGAACGCGGCTTTCGCACAGCGATGATTCATGCGATTTGGAGCGCCCTTGCTTCGAAGGAGAGATGCGATGATCAACGACATCACGACGGCCGGCCCTGAAGACGAAGAAGACGTTGGCGGCGACACCGAGCGCGGCAATCCCGATAACCGCGGCAACGAAGACGACCGCGGCAATCCCGATAACCGCGGCAACCCCGATAATCGGGGCAACCCCGACAACCGCTAACGCAGCGTGTTGAGCGACGGATCGGCCGCCATCGCGCGGTCGATCCAGTCGTGGAAGTTTTGATTGTCAACGCGGATATAAACGCCGGCGCTATTGTCGCGATAGCAGCCGATCCCCCAGCTTACGATCCCGACCAGCACCGGCTCGTCCTCACCCATTACCAGCGGCCCGCCGCTGTCGCCGGTGCACGTGTCGTTACCGGGCTCGGCCGCGCACATCATGTACGGCCGGGTGGTGGTGCGGTACTGCGGATAATTGGCGCAAGCGACGGTCTTCAAATCGACCGCGGTCAGCTCGGCCGCGAAGCCCTTGTTCTCGCCGGCCTCGAGCTGGCCCCAGCCGGTCGCGAAGACCGCGACTCCGGGCCGCAGCGGATCGCCCTCGTAAAGCGGGATTTCCTCAATCGTGCGGGCGCCGTCGTCGACGGTGTCGTCGTCGGCGACGAAATGGACCAACGCGATGTCGTAATAGTGTTTGGCCGCTTTATAGTCGGCGTGGCGGACCATGCGGTCGATGCGGTAGGTGATGCCTTCGTCATTATCGAGATAAGTCGCGCCGAGGCGCACGCGATAGCCTTTGTCGACCTTGGCCTGGTCGATGCAGTGGGCGGCGGTGAGCACCCAATTGGGCGCGATCAGCGAGCCGCCGCAACGGTGGCGCAAGTCCCAGGCACTGCGCTGCGCGAGTTCCTGCGGCGTCCAGTCCTTGAAATTGGAATAGATCTGCACCTGCCACGGGATTTCGCCGGTCTCGTCGGGTTCGGCGACCGCAGCGGTCTGGGCGGCGAAGGCGAGCATGAGCGGGAGCAGGATCATCGCGCGATCATGACACAGGCCGTGACGCTTGCGCAATGAGTGGAGCGGGCGAAGGGAATCGAACCCTCGTCGTAAGCTTGGGAAGCTTCTGCTCTGCCATTGAGCTACGCCCGCGCCGGTCGCGGCCGACCTAAGTTTTCGCGGGCCGTGCGTCAACGGCGCGCCGGAACCGGTGCTGGATTCATGGGTTGAACAAATAAGCACACTTATTATATCGACTGCTTATGGAAACTCTCCCGTTCGAAATTGCTGAAACCGCGCATGCGCTGCGGCGTGCCTTCGATCGCCGGGCAGTCGCGCTGGGCGTAACCCGCGCGCAGTGGAAAGTGCTGTTCCGGCTCAACCGCATGCCGGGGCTGCGTCAGGTCGAGCTGGCCGACATCCTCGATATCGAGCCGATTACGTTGTGCCGCATCGTCGACCGGCTGGAGGAGGCGGGTCTCGTCGAGCGCCAGCGCGATCCCGCCGACCGCCGTGCGTGGAAGCTTGAGCTGACCGCCGCCGCGGCGCCGCTGGTGGCCAAGCTTCATGCGCTTGCCGATGTCATGATCGGTGAGGCGTTCGCCGGGCTGGAGCCAGACGAAATCACCGCGCTCAAATCCAACCTCGCGCGCATCCGTGAAAATATTTCGGCCGCTGCGCCGACCACCAAGGCCGTCAATCAATGAACAAGATGAGCACTGACGAAATGGTCGCGCCGACCGCCACAAAACGTCGCAAGCTGCTGCACAAGGCGAGCGGGCGCACCTTCTGGATGTTGATCGTCCCCGCGCTGCTGTTGATCGCCGGCGCCTATTTCTGGCTGTCGGGCGGGGACAGCGTCGCAACCGACAATGCCGCGGTCAAGCAGGACATCGTCTCGGTCAGCGCGCAGATTGTCGGACCGGTCTCCGAAGTCGCGGTGCGCAATGGCGAGCAGGTCAAGCAGGGGCAATTGCTGTTCCGCATCGATCCGGCGCCATTTCGTGTCGCGCTCGCGCAGGCCGAGGCGCAGCTATCCGCCGCCCAATTGGCGACGCAACAGCTGCGTGTGCAGGCGGCCGGCACCGGGGGCGACATTACCGGCGCTCTCGCCGATCTGCAGATCAAGCAGCGCGCGCTCGGCCGCCAGTCGGCCTTGCTCGCGCGCGGATTCACGACACGGTCCGACCATGACGATGCCGTCGCCGAAGTGCGCAAAGCCGAGACCGAGCTCGCCGACGCCCGCGCGCGCGCCGCCAACGCCAGCGCCGCGGTCGCGCCGGGCGAGCAGCCGGGGATCGCCGCCGCGCGTGCCGCAATCGCCAAGGCTCGGCTCGACCTGACCCACACCGAGGTCCGCGCGCCGTTCGACGGAATCATCGCCAACAGCGACCGGCTCCAGGTCGGCCAGGCGGTCGCCCCGGGGGTCGGCGTGCTGTCGCTGGTCCACGGCCGTGACGCCTGGGTCGAAGCCAATTTCAAGGAGAAAGATCTCGCGCGGATGGTCCCCGGGCAGTCGGTGACGATCAAGATCGACGCTTATTCCGACGCCTTTACCGGGCACGTCCAGAGCATCGGCGCGGGCACCGGCAGTCAATTCTCGGTGATCCCGGCGCAGAATGCCAATGGCAATTGGGTCAAAGTCACGCAGCGCGTTCCAGTGCGCGTGGCATTCGACGGAACGCCCAAACGGCCGATGATCGCCGGACTGTCGGCCAAGGTCACCGTCGACCTTAAATCCGCGCGTTAAGCGATGGCGCAAGCGCCCGGCGTCGCCACCCATCCGCTGCCGAGCGGACAGCGGGTCCTCGTTACCATCGCGGTGATGATGGCGGTGCTTCTGCAAGTGCTCGACACGACCATCGCCAATGTCGCGCTGCCGCACATGCAGGCGAGCCTGAGCGCAACCCAGGACACGATCAATTGGGTGCTGACGAGCTACATCGTCGCCTCGGCGATCGCGCTGCCGATCAGCGGCTGGATGGCCGACCGCGTGGGCAGGAAACGCCTGCTGGTGATTTCGGTGATCGGGTTCACCATCGCTTCGGTACTATGCGCAATGGCGACGTCGCTCGGCGAAATGGTCGTGTTCCGCGCCGCGCAAGGAGTCAGCGGCGCGTTCCTCGTTCCGCTTGCCCAGGCGACCCTGTTCGACATCAACCCGCGTGAAAAACACGGCCAGGCGATGGCCTTGTTCGGCGGCGGGATCATGATCGGACCGATCCTTGGCCCGGTGCTCGGCGGGTGGCTGACCGACAGCTACAATTGGCGCTGGGTATTCCTCGTCAATTTGCCGGTCGGGATCGTGTGCACGCTGATGCTGCTGCGCTATCTGCCGACGACCGAGGTGATCCGGCGCAAATTCGACGCGCTCGGCTTCATCCTGCTCGCCTTCGCCATTGGCGG
>JBDSTQ010000192.1:0-8645 GCA_039928195.1 Sphingomicrobium sp. | reverse complement strand
AATGCGGGCGGGGCATCGGCAAAGGCTGCCGTCCCCGCGCCAAATTCCACGGACTGGTCACCGGCGCGGCGGTTGCGCCGGCGCCGCTCGATCCGCGCGACAACTTCGCTCAGCGACGGCCCGGCGGGTGCGGCGGGGGTTCGCGAAGGCCGCGCGGGCGATTTGGGTTCGGGTCGAGGGTCAGACGCAGGTTCGACCAAGGTTTCGGTGAAGTCCGGTTCGCCACCGGCAAGGTCGGGATGAAGCGTGGCGATAAAGCGCCGCCCTTCGGCGTCGGCCAGCGCGGCGAGCGCGCGCCATTGCTCGGGTTCGAGCGTCGCGGCGGCGAGGACCGGGGCCGAAACCGCCGGCGCATCGCTGGCGAAATATTCCAGCAAGGCGAGCGGCAGTGGGAGTGCGGCGACGGCGCGGGCGGCGGCGGCGCGCAGAGCCTCGTCGATTTGCGGCGCTTCGGCTTTGATCATGTCGAGCGCCTTGGCGACGACTGGGCTTTCGCTATTGGGTCCGGCGCGGGCGACGAGGTCGACCAATTGCCGCCAGCGCACCGCGCTATCGTGGCGGTCGCCCGGGGGCAGATTGAGCACTGTCTGTAACCGATCGTCGAACCGCACCCGGAATTCCCGCAAGAACGCGCCTGGAAAGCAGCGATCTAGGTCGCGGCGCGCCGGCCGCTAAGGGACTAGCGGTTAACCATCCCGAAACGGGACATCAAACCACGGGTAATGAACGACGAAGGGCGCCGGTTTCCGCCGACGCCCCTCAAACCTCCGTGAACGCGCGCCTCAGGCCGCGCGATTGACGTAGATCATCCAGTATTTGGCGATCTCGGCATTGGCCCCGGTCACCGCACCCAGCGCGGTTTTCGCGCCGGCCTTGTCGCCCGCGCGCGCCAGCGCCATGCCGAGGTGGAGATTGGCAAGACTGGCATCGGCGCCCTTGCTGACCGCCAAGCGGTACAATTCCGCCGCCCGCGCATAATTGCCAAGGCCATAGAAGCGGTCGCCGATCCGCAGCAGCGAAACTCCGGTCGTGGCGGTCTTGGCCGCGGCTTCAAGATCGGCGGCGCTCGCCTTGGGCTTGGCCTTGAGCCCGGAGACAGTGTCGCGAACCGTCCGGTCGGTCAGGGTGACGCGCTTGGCTGCAAGCCCTTCGTCGATCACCGACTGCGCCTCGCCGAAATTGCCCTGGTCGGCGGCAGCGGTGGCATAGAGCGAATAATCGCCGCCGGTGGTCATTGCCCCGGCCGCGCGCATCAGCCGCAGCAGATCGAGCGAACCTTGCACGCCAGGCCGCATCATGTTGCGATAAATCGCGATCGCATTGCGCCAGCTTTCGGGGCTCGGATAAGCCGCGATCCATTGTTGGCCAATTCCGACCGCGCTCGGCGACTTGGCGGTGTAGGCCGCGCTCACCGCGCGCTTGAACGATTCTTCGGGAAGCTTCTGGCCCGACGCCGCCGACTGCTGCATCGCTTTCTGGAAATTGGCGATCGCATCGGCCGAATTGCCCGACGCATTTTGAGTCTCGGCGAGGAGCCGCAGGCTCTCCGAATTGTTCGGATCGGTCGCCACGGCCTTCTGGAACATCGCGTTCGCGCGCGCCGTGTTCTTGGCGTTGAAGAAGTCGACACCAAGCGAATTATAGAGGCCCGCGACTTGCGCCTTGGGCAGATAATTCGCGGCCGCGATATAATCCGCCGCGAGCACTGCCGCTTCTGTATTCTTCGCGGCCTGCGCGGCGTTGAGCTGAAGCCGCCCGATCGCATAGCGATCCTCGGCGGTTTCGGCGACCGCCTGGGCCTCGGCGACCTTGGCCGGGATGTTGGCGACGTCGTTCGCCTTGACCGCGGTCTGCAGCGCGATGATCGCCTTCGATGCTTTCTTCGACAGCTTGATCTGCGGCGTCGCGGCGGGGGCTGCAACCGTGCCGGCATTGGGCACCGCGGGCGTCTGGGCGGCGGGCGCCGCGCCATAATTCTGGGCGGCGGCGGGAGCGGCAATCGCTGCGGCAGCGAGCGCAAGCGCGGTCGTGGACATCAATTTCATGGGGTGCGTCTCCTGTTGCGGCCCGAACAGCGCCGGCTCGATAATCGGCGGCGAGGCTTAGACCCGTGCGATGGGGATGTCCAAGGCTCTGCCGTCGTCGGCCTGAACGCTCATTGAACCGCTTGAATTCGCTGCGGAAAATGCCACCCCGATCGCGTCTCGAAAAAGCGCCTCCTCACGCGCGGGCGCGCTCGCGCGGGGTGGCTTTGCCCGCCGCCTTGCCCTAGAAGCGTTCGCGGGGGTTCGGCAGCCATGCCGGCAGTCCGCCCCGCTTACCTTTAACGACAGGAACACCCTTGGCCTCCGAACCGCCGGTCGACGACGTTACCGACACCCCGCCTCCGCCCGGAGGCCGCGACATCGCCGCCATCTCGATCGTCGAGGAGATGAAAACCTCCTACCTCGATTATGCGATGAGCGTGATCGTCGCACGGGCGTTGCCCGACGTCCGCGACGGGTTGAAACCGGTTCACCGCCGCATTCTCTATGCGTGCCAGGAAGCGGGCTATGTCGCCGGGCGCCCGTACCGCAAATCGAGCCGCATCGTCGGTGACGTCATGGGTAAATATCACCCTCACGGCGACAGCGCGATTTACGACGCGCTGGCGCGGATGACGCAGGACTGGTCGATGCGCGTGCCGTTGATCGACGGTCAGGGCAATTTCGGCTCGATGGATCCCGATCCGCCCGCGGCGATGCGCTACACCGAAGCGCGGCTGGCCAAGGTTGCCAACTTCCTGCTCGGCGATATCGACAAGGACACCGTCGATTTCACCCCCAATTACGATGCGTCCGAGCGGGAGCCGCAGGTTCTCCCCGCGCGTTTTCCCAACCTTCTGGTCAACGGCGCGGGCGGAATCGCGGTCGGCATGGCGACCAATATTCCGCCGCACAATCTCGGCGAAGTGCTCGCCGCCTGCCGCGCGTTCCTCGACGATCCGGAGATCACGTCCGAAGGCTTGATGGAGCATGTGCTCGGCCCCGACTTCCCGACCGCGCCGCTGATCCTCGGCACCGCGGGCATCCGTTCCGCTTACACTAGCGGGCGCGGTTCGATCCTCATGCGCAGCCGCGCGCATGTCGAGGAGGGCCGCGGCGACCGCCGCTCGATCGTCCTCACCGCAATCCCCTATCAGGTCGGCAAGAACGGCCTCGTCGAAAAGATCGCCGAAGCCGCCAAGGACCGGCGCATCGAGGGCGTCAGCGACATTCGCGACGAATCGAGCCGGCTCGGGGTGCGCATCGTCATCGATTTGAAGCGCGACGCCACGCCCGAAGTCCTGCTCAACCAATTATGGCGTCACACCCCGGCGCAATCGTCATTCCCCGCCAACATGCTCGCGATCCGCGGCGGTCGGCCCGAAACCCTGACTCTGCGCGACATCATCGAAAGCTTCGTCAAGTTCCGCGAGGAAGTGATTATCCGCCGCTCGAAGTTCGAGCTGCTCAAAGCCCGCGAGCGTGCCCACACTTTGCTCGGGCTGGTCGTCGCGGTGACCAACCTCGACGAAGTGGTGAAATTAATCCGCAGCTCGGCCAGCCCCGCTCAGGCGCGCGAACGGCTGCTCGCGCGCGAATGGGCCGGCGACACCATCCGCCCGTACATCATGCTGGTCGAGGCGGTCGAACCGCAGGCCGCGGGCGAAATCTACAAATTATCCGAAGCGCAAGTGAAGGCGATCCTCGAGCTGCGCCTTCACCGCCTCACCGCTTTGGGCCGCGACGAGATTGGCGGCGAGCTCGAAGGACTTGCCAAGAGCATTGGCGAACTGCTTGATATTCTTGGCAACCGCGCGCGCCGGGTCGAAGTCATGCGGTCCGAGTTCGACGAGGTTGACGCCGAATTCTCGACCCCGCGCGTGAGCGAGATCACCGCTGCCTTCGACGGCATCGACGATGAAGATCTGATCGAGCGCGAGGACATGGTCGTGACCGTGACCCTCACCGGCTACATCAAGCGCACGCCCTTGTCGGTATTCCGCGAACAGAAGCGCGGCGGCAAGGGCCGCTCGGGGATGGCGACCAAGGACGAGGACGCGATCACCAATCTGTTCGTCACCTCGACGCATAATCCCGTGCTGTTCTTCTCCTCGGCGGGCAAGGTCTACCGGATGAAGGTATGGCGGCTGCCCGAGGGCGGGCCAACCGCCAAGGGCCGCCCGATGCTCAACCTGCTTCCGCTGGCCGAGGGCGAGACGATCTCGACTGTGCTCGCGCTGCCCGAGGACGAGGCCGAGTGGGGCGGGCTGCACATCATGTTCGCGACCGCCAACGGCACCGTCCGGCGCAACAGCATGGACGCCTTCACCAACGTTCCAACCGCGGGCAAAATTGCGATGCGCTTCGGCCTCAGCGACGGTGAGGGCGAAGGCGAGGAAGCCGGCGACCCGTCGGACCGGCTGATCGCGGTCGAATTGCTGACCGAGGAGGACGACGTCCTGCTCGCCACGCGCAAGGGCAAGGCGATCCGCTTCAAATCGACCGACGTGCGCGAATTCCAGTCGCGCACCTCGACCGGCGTGCGCGGCATCCGCTTGCTCGGTGACGACCAGGTGATCTCGATGTCGATCCTGCGCCGCGTCGGCACTACGCAAGAGGAGCGCGAAGCCTATCTCCGCTTTGCCCCGTGGAAACCCGAGCGCGAAGGCGAATGCGCGATTTCAGGCGACCGCATCGCCGAAATGCACGAGCGCGAGCAGTTCATCCTCACCGTCACCGAAAACGGCTACGGCAAACGCACCTCGGCCTATGAATATCGCCGCACCAACCGCGGTGGCCAGGGCATCACCAACATCGACACCAGCGCGCGCAACGGTTGCGTCGCGGCGAGTTTCCCGGTCACGCCGGGCGAGGCGCTGATGCTCGTCACCGACCAGGCCAAAGTCATCCGCACCACCGTCGGCGACATCCGCATCGCCGCGCGCAACACGATGGGGGTGACGATCTTCAAGGTCGGCACCAACGAAACCGTCGTCTCGGTCGCCAAGATCAACGAAAATGACGAGGACATTGAGCTCGAGGGCGAGGCGGAATTGGCGCCCGACGACGGTGCCACGATTGGCGAGAATGAGCTCGACAAACCCGTCGACCCCGAAATGGACGAAAGCGGCGGCGACTGACGGGAACGCGCAGGCATGCCTGCCGTTGACACGGGACCAACAAGGAGACCCGATTTGCCCCTTCCCAATCAGGCTTTGGTTCTGGTCCTCGACGGCCGCAAGATGCTGTTCTTTCGCAACCACGGTGACGAAGCGCAAATCGACCTGCGGACTGAGGCGCATAACGAGCGCGAGGACGCCAAGGACAGCGATCTCAAGACCGATGCGCCGGGGGTTCAGCAGCAGAGCGGCGGCTACGGCCGCTCGACGATGGAGGAAACCGACTTCCACCAGCAGGATGAGGATAATTGGGTCAAGGACGCCGCCGCGAAACTCAAGCAGCGCGCGCTGGCCAATGACTTCGAGCATTTGTGCATCATCGCCCCGCCCAAGGCGCTTGGCGTGCTGCGCAAGGCGCTCCACAAGGAAGTCGAGCGGCGCATCATCTGCTCGATCAACAAGGAAATGAGCGGTCGTCCGATCCCTGAGATCGAGGCGCTGATCGTCAGCCAAACCAAGGCCGACGAACCGGCCGACGTCTAGCGTTCGGCGCTGAGTAGCCGGTAACTCCATGGCGGCATGACCATTTCAGTGGTGGCGTCGATCGTCACCGGTTTGCCGCCGTCGAAGTCGCGATAGGCGCCGTCCGCGATCCGCTCTTTCAGCTTCACGCGTTGTTCGTCGGCGGAAAAGTTGAGCAGCGCGAAAATGCGGTCACCGTCCTTTTTGCGGACGAACGACAGCACTTTGGACGGCACAGTGTTGACGACCGAGACCATCCGCCCGCCCCACGGCGCATTCCACAAGGCGTGGTTGCGCGTCTTCAGCGCGATTAGCCGCCGGTACAGCGCGGCATTGGGATGGTCGCGCCAGTCGATCGGGTCGCGCTCGAAGAATTTGAGCCGCTTGGGATTGCCCGCTTCCTCGCCGTTGTAAATCAGCGGAATGCCCTCGCCCGCGAACGACAGCACGGTGGCGTTGGTCAGCGCCGGGCCGAAGACCTCGGTCGCCGTCCCGTGCCACGAATTCTCGTCGTGATTCTCGGTATAGACCATGCGCATCGCCCCCGCCGGCCACGCGCTTTCATTTTCGCTGTAAAAACCGAACAGCGCGCCGACGTCGGCCTCGCCCTTGGCGATCCGCTCGACCGCTTTGTACCAGTCCCAGCCGTAGGTCGCGTCGAACGCGCGATTGTGGAGGTCGCGCATCTGCGCTTCGCCGAGCATGAATACCGGCTTCACCTGGTCGAGATCGGCGCGAACGGTTTCCCAGAAATCGCGCGGAACGTAAGCGGCAACGTCGGCGCGAAAGCCGTCGATGTTGGTTTCGCGGACCCAAAACAGCATCGACTCGGCCATGTAGCGGCGAAGCTCCGGCTTCGAATAATCGAAATCGATGATGTCCGACCAGTCCCACCACGGCGTCGGGTGGTAATCGCCCTTCCAGTCGCGGTCGTACCAGTCGGGGTGGCGGGCGACGATTGGATTGTCCCACGCGCTGTGATTGGCGACCCAGTCGATGATCACGTGCATGCCTTGCGCGTGCGCCGCGCGGACGAATGCCTTGAAATCGTCCATCGTCCCCAGCTCCGGGTTGACCGCGCGATAGTCGCGCACCGAATAGGGGCTGCCCAGCGTGCCCTTGCGGTTCTTCTGACCGATCGGCTGGACCGGCATCAGCCATAAAATATCGACCCCGAGCGCCTTTAGCCGCGGCAGCTGCTGCCGGGCAGCGCGCAGAGTGCCCTCGCGGGTGAACTGACGCGTGTTGATCTGATAGATCACCGCGTCCTTCGACCACGCCGGATGGCGAACGCCCGACAAGTCCGCCGGCGCGTAGCGGTCGATCGGCACGGCACTGGCGGCGATGCTGGTAGTGGCGAGAAGAAAGCCGATCGCGAGGTGTTTGAGAATGCCCATGGTGTCCTGCTCTCGAAGCGTTTCGGGCCCACGCTACCCGCAACTTTTGAACTAGAACAGGCCGCGGTTGCGACGTCGGGTTCGAGCCCGCACCGCTGGATCCAGGGCGACGTCATGACGTCAGTTCGAAGGGCGCGCACGTGTCCGCATCGTTAGGCGCCCTTCGACAAGCTCTGGTCGAACCGATAGAGGCTCGCGCCATGTCCCGCGACATCCACATCATCGGCGGCGGGCTCGCCGGGTCCGAGGCCGCGTGGCATCTCGCCGAGGCGGGCGTGCGCGTGCGCTTGAGCGAGATGCGCGGCAGCGGCGACACCACGCCCGCGCATGACAGCGACGCGCTCGCCGAAATGGTGTGCTCGAACAGCTTCCGCTCCGACGATGCCGAGAATAATGCCGTCGGCCTGCTCCATCAGGAAATGCGCACATTGGGTTCGCTCATCCTGCGTTGCGCCGACCAGCATCGCGTCCCTGCCGGTTCGGCGCTCGCGGTCGACCGTGAAGCCTTCGCCGCCGAAGTCACCCGCGCAGTCGAGGGCCATCGCAACATCGATGTCGTGCGCGAACGCATCGACGCGCTTCCCGACCATCCAGCGATCATTGCCACCGGCCCCCTCACCGGCGCCGGCCTCGCCGCCGCGATCGCCGCCGAAACCGGCAGCGACGCGCTTGCGTTCTTCGATGCGATCGCTCCGATCATCCACCGCGACAGCGTCGACATGGACATCTGCTGGATGGCGGCCAGGTGGGATCGTGGTTCGGCAGAGGGGGGCGGCAAGGATTACATCAACTGCCCGATGGACAAGGCGCAGTACGATGATTTCGTCGCCGCGCTGAATTCCGGCGAAAAGACCGAGTTCAAGGAGTGGGAGCGCGACACGCCCTATTTTGAGGGCTGCATGCCGATTGAGGTGATGGCCGAGCGCGGGGTCGAAACTTTACGCTACGGCCCGATGAAGGGTGTCGGGCTCGACAATCCCCACACGGCTACGCCCGAATATCCTTCCGGGCGCTGGCCCTATGCCGTCGTCCAGCTGCGCCAGGACAATGCGCTCGCGACTTTATGGAACATGGTCGGGTTCCAGACCAAGTTGAAGCATGGCGACCAGGTCCGCATCTTCCGCACCATCCCGGGCCTCGAAAATGCCGAGTTCGCGCGTTTGGGCGGCATTCATCGCAATAGTTTCATCAATTCTCCCAGACTGTTGGACGGCGAACTTCGCTTGAAGTCTAAGCCCAATATCCGCTTCGCCGGGCAGATCACCGGCTGCGAGGGCTATATCGAAAGCGCCGGAATCGGCATCCTCGCCGCCCGTTTCGCCGCCGCCGAACTGCGCGGCGACACTCTCTCCCCGCCCCCGCCCGAAACCGCGCTCGGCGCCTTGCTCGGGCACATCACCGGCGGCGCCGACGCCGAGACCTTTCAGCCGATGAACGTCAATTTCGGCCTGATGCCGCCGCTCGAGGGCCCGCGCGCGAAGAAAGGCGACCGCAAGAAGCTTTATACCGAGCGGGCGCGTGGCGCTCTGGCGGAATGGCTGCGCTCAATTCCTCCCTGCGGCGAAGCCGTGGGGAGGGAAACC
>JBDSTQ010000191.1:0-4535 GCA_039928195.1 Sphingomicrobium sp. | reverse complement strand
TTTCCATCGCTTCGATGTCATTGTGGCGGAACGGCACAATCTGCGCGTTGCCAAGCGCGCAGCCGTCGTAGATCGAGGCATGACTGTCGATGTCGAGGACGACGTAATCGTCCTTGCCGGCGATCGTCGAAATGATCCCGAGATTGGCCTGGTAGCCGGTCGAGAAGACCATAGCATGGTCCATCGCGTAGAAGTCGCGCAGCGCCGCCTCGCATTCGCGGTGACCCTGATAGGTGCCGTTGAGAACGCGGCTTCCGGTGGTCCCCGAGCCGAACTCGTCGAGCGCTTTTTTGCCCGCGGCGATGACGTCGGGATCGAAGGTCATGCCCATATAATTGTAAGTGCCGAGAAGGATCGTGCGCTGGCCGTTGCAGATCGCCACGGTCGGGCTTTCGACCTTCTCCATGGTCAGATTGAACGGATCGGTCAGCCCGGTCGCAAGCAGCGCGCGGCGCTGCTCGATCAGCGGGTCGAATTTGGCGAGGAGGTCGATCACGGGCGTCTCGCCATTCCCGCGCAGGCGGCAATCCCGCTGCGTTTCGCGGTGGCTTGATCAAGCGGGATCCCCGCTTTCGCGGGGACGACGAGAGTGGAACGACTCACCCCTGGAGCTTCTCGAGCGCTTCCACCAATTGCCCGACGGTTTCGATTTCGGCCTGCATGTTCATGCTGATGAGCACATCATACTCATCTTCGACATTGGCGACGAAATCGAGCACGGTCAGGCTGTCCCACTCAAGGTCCTGGGCGAAGCGCGTCTGTTCGGTGACTGCGACGCCCTTCTTGTTGAAGGGTTCGATCAGTTCGAGGGTTTTGGCGAGGATTTGGTGGCGGTCGGGCATGGCTCGGCTCGTTAACGGGCGAGCCTGCATTTCGCAACGCAATGGGGCGGCATTGCGGCGGGCTCAGAGCCAGCCCCGCTCGCGGTACCAGGCGGCGGTGTCGGCGAGGCCCTGGATCGTCGCGATGCGCGGCGTCCACAGATCGGGCGGGCAGCCACGGCGCGGATCGACGGTCCAGTCGCGGTGCGAGAAATAGGCCGCGCGGTCGGGGGTCAACTTGGCCTTGGCGCCGCGCACCAGCCGGTCGGCATGCGCAGCGAGCCGGAGTAAGGGAGCGGGGGCGGAGAGGATCGCGGGGCGCTTGCCCACCGCTGCCCCGAGCGCTTCGCCGAACGCCTTGTGCGTCCACCCGCCCGGGGTTCCGTCGTCGGGCTCGATCAATATTTGCGTCGGCGCCGTTGGACCGGCGGCGAGCGCGAGTAGCAAGCGCACAAGGTCGTCGGCGTGGATCAGCGACAGGCGCCCGCTCGGCGGCATCAGGATCACCCCCAGCTTCGCCATTTTGAACAGCTCGAGCGTTTCCTTGTCGCCGGGTCCATAGACCGCGGGGGGACGAACGATCGCCCAGTCGAGCCCCGAGGTTTCGACCAAGGCTTCGGAGCGCGCCTTGGACCCGCCGTAAAGCGACAGCTTGGGTTCGCGCGCGGCGAGCGATGAGACGTGGACAAAGCGCCGCGCGCCGCTCGCGGTCATCGCCGCAAGCATCGCCAACGTGCCCGCGACATTGCCCGCCTCAAAGCCCGCAGCGTCGGGCGCGTTGAGCACTCCGGCGAGGTGAATCAGCGCGTCGCCGCCCTCGACCAGCCGGGCGACCGCCGGACGGTCTTCGAGGCTGCCCGAAATCCACGTAATGCCTTCGGCCGGTGGCTGTTCACGGCGGGTCAGCGCGGTCACCTGATGGCCCTCGGCGAGCGCGAGATCGATCAGCCGGCGACCGATAAATCCCGTCCCGCCGGTCAGCGCGATCCTCACAGCGGCGACCAGTCCCGCTCGCTTTTGGCTGCAGCATCGGGCGCGGCGACAGCTCCGAGACGCTCGATAATCGCGTCGAGCACAGTCTCGAGCCCTTCGCCGATCGGCGCCGAAATCGGGAAAATGATCGCGCCGGTGTCGCGCTCGAGCTGTTTGATCAGCTTAGTGCGCGCTTTGGCGTCGAGCAGGTCGGTCTTGGTCAGCGCGATGATCTCGGGCTTGTCGATCAGGCCTGCGCCATAGCCGTCCAATTCGCCGCGGACGATCCGCCACGCGTCGAGCGGATCGTCGCCGGCGGCATCGACCAGATGGAGCAGCAGGCGGGTGCGCTCGACATGGCCAAGAAAGCGGTCGCCGATTCCCGCGCCCTCGGCTGCGCCCTCGATCAGTCCGGGGATGTCGGCGAGTACGAACTCGCGGCTTTTGTGGCGCACCACGCCAAGTTGCGGGCGCAGCGTGGTGAACGGATAGTCGCCGACCTTGGCCTCGGCGTTGGTGACCGCATTCAAGAAGGTCGACTTGCCGGCATTGGGCAGGCCGAGCAGGCCAACGTCGGCGAGCAGCTTCAAGCGCAGCCACAGCCACATTTCGACGCCCGCCTCGCCGGTCTGGTGCTGGCGCGGAGCGCGGTTGGTCGAAGTCTTGTAACTGGCGTTGCCGCGCCCGCCGAGCCCGCCTTTCATCAGCACCACGCGCTGGCCCTCGCGCGTCAAATCGGCGATCAGCGAGCGCTCCTCGTCGTCGGCGAGCAATTGCGTGCCGACGGGCACCTTGACGACCAGCGCGTCGCCGCCCGCGCCGGTGCGGTTGGAGCCAGAGCCGCCCTTGCCGCGCGGGGCGCGGAAATGCTGGGTGTAGCGAAAGTCGATCAGCGTATTGAGCCCGGCGACGGCTTCGAACACGATGTCGCCGCCCTTGCCGCCATTGCCGCCGTCGGGGCCGCCATATTCGATGAACTTTTCGCGCCGGAAGCTGACCGCGCCGGGCCCGCCGGCACCCGAACGCACGAAAATCTTGGCCTGGTCGAGGAAATGCATCGCCCCCGAGGTAAAGCGGCCAGGGCGCTTCGGCTAGTCCGCGTCAGTCGTCATCGGGCTTGAGCCAGTCGTGGCCGAGCAGGTTGACCTGGGTCAGCAGCGAAATCAGGAAAGCGGTCGAAAGACCGAGCATGATGATGCCCGTGGCCCCCTCGATCGCCCCAACGATGCGCCAGGCGTGGGGCATGAGGACGTCGCCATAGCCGATCGCGGCGTAGCTGACGGTCGAGAAATAAAGCGCCTGCTCGAAGGTCTGAAAGGCATGAAGCTCAATATAAAGCGCAGCAAACAGCCATATCTCGACGGTATGGATGACGATGATGCCGATCGTCGCGGCCAAAAGCAGAGTCAGCGGAATGATCTTCATCCGCTGAAACAGCCGGTTGTGCGAACGCAGCACGCGCACCAGCAAGGCAAGCCCGATCAAGTGGATGCCGACGGTCACCATCACCATCGCCGTCGCCAGAACCAGCTGTTTCACCATCGCCGCACCATTTGGGTCATGCGGACGGTGATAGCACAGGCGCGCGGACCGCGGGTGCCGCCGCGCTGTCAGGCCGCGAGCGAAGCCGGACTGGCGGTCTCGGCGGCGAGCGTCAGCCGCATGAACCGCGCCGGCATGTCGTCGCCGCGCGCGCAACTGAGCCGCGGCGCGACGACCCCACTGGGCTCGAAGCCAAGCTTCTCGAGCACGCGCCCCGATGCCGGATTGTCGAGGAAATGCGCGGCTTCGAGCCGGGCCAGGCCGAGCGTCCGGGCAATCTCGATCAGCGCGGTGCACGCCTCGCTCGCGAGGCCGCGGCCCCACTGGCCACGCGCGATCCAATAACCCAATTCGACCGCGCCCGACGGCCGTCGGCCAAGCCCGCACGCGCCGACCAGCTGCGGCGCGCCGGCGGTCCGCTCGAACATCAGCAGCGAAGGCAGGACGGGGTCGCGCGGACCGGCGAGAAAGGCTTCGGCGTCGCGCACGCGATAGGGCCACGGCATGGTCGCGAGATTGCGCGCAATGCCTTCGTCGGCAATCGCCAGGGCAAGCGCCGGCGCATCCTCGGGGAAGCCGGGCCGAAGCAGCAATCTTGAGGTCCGTGCGAACATTTCTCTTCTCCCACCCCGGCCCCGTGACAGGGGCCGATGACATTTTCGGGAGAAGACAAAGAAAAAGGGAGGAGAGGGGGCTGCCCTCTTCTCCCTGTGACGTCGATCCGGTTGGATCTGGTCTTGGGCCGCCCCCTTGTGGGAACGGCGCCTTTATCGACCGTTCCTATTCGCTTGGCTGGCCCGCCGGCATAATATGGACGTACTTGCGGCCGAGCTTGCCGTCGCGAAACGCGACGGTGCCGTCAGTCAACGCAAACAAGGTATGATCCTTGCCGATGCCGACATTGTCGCCCGGGTGCCATTTGGTGCCGCGTTGGCGCACGATAATGTTGCCCGCGCGCGCCGCCTGGCTGCCGAACAGCTTGACGCCGAGGCGCTTGCTTTCACTGTCGCGACCGTTGCGGGACGAGCCGCCTGCTTTCTTATGTGCCATGCTGAATTACTTCTTCTTCGGAGTTTTCTTGGCCGCGGGCTTAGCAGGCGCGGCCTTTTTTGTCGACGGGACTTTTGCCTTCGCTGCAGCTTTCGCCGGGGCGGGGGTGTCGGCCTTTTTCGCGGCGGCTGCGGCCGGAGCGGGCTTGGC
>JBDSTQ010000190.1:0-4534 GCA_039928195.1 Sphingomicrobium sp. | reverse complement strand
GGCTATGGATCGCACCTCGATCGCGATGGCGACGGGATCGGCTGCGAATGATTTTCGCCGCAGCATCGGCCTTCATCGCCGCTGGACAAAGCTTCACCTGCACGCCGGTCGCGGTGTGGGACGGTGACGGGCCGATCTGGTGCGCCGAAGGACCCAAGGTGCGCCTGGCCGGGATCGCGGCGCGCGAGATCGACAATAGTTGCCGGTCGCATCATCCATGCCCGACCACGAACGGCACCGTCGCGCGCTCCGCGCTGGTGCGGCTGCTGGGCCGGCCGGTTGGCCAGCGCGCGAGCGGGCATGTGCTGGTACGCGGCGCCGCGCTGCGCTGCCGCTCGGTCGGCAGCGGCAAGGGCGGACGCACCGCCGCCTGGTGCTTTTCGGCAAGCGCGGGCGACATCAGTTGCGCGATGGTTGCGGGCGGCTACGCACTGCGCTGGAACAGTCATTGGAACGAAGCGATGTGCCGACCAACACGCGCATTCGGCAGTGCCGGGCGCTAACTTAGCGCGCGGTACAGGCCGTAGGTGCTGGTCAGGGTCAGGATCGCGCCGACAAAGGTCAACAGCATGTCGGGATTGACGCGTTTGGCGATGTACGCGCCGAACGGCGCGGCAAGCACGCCCCCCAGCAACAGGCCCAAAGTGGCGATGGTGAACGCCTCCCAGCCGAGCGTCGCCAGGAAGGTCGCCGAAATTGTGATGGTGAGAAAGAATTCGGCGGTGTTGACGGTGCCGATCGTTTTGCGCGGGTTGCTGCCCTGAACGAGCAGGTTCGAAGTTACAATTCCGCCCCAACCGCCGCCACCCGCGGCATCGAGGAAGCCGCCGACCAGGCCCAAAGGCGCGATAACCTTGGGGGTGCGCTCGGTATGACGGTGCATAACGCCGCGGTAGAACAGGTACAGGCCGAGCGCGGTCAGATAGGCGAGGACGAACGGCTTAGCGATGTTGGCGTCAATCCGGGTCAAAACATAGGCACCGAGGACACCGCCGATGACGCCGGGAATGACGATGCGGAAAAACAGCTGCCAGTCGACATTGCGGTGGGCGACGTGGCTGATGCCCGATACCGCGGTGGTGAAGGTCTCGGCGGTATGGACACCGGCCGACGCGGCCGCCGGGGGCACGCCCATGCTGATCAGCAAAGTGCTCGAAATCTGGCCATAAGCCATGCCCAGCGCGCCATCAACGAGCTGCGCGGCAAAGCCGATGAGCATGAATGGGATCAGGGCCGACGGGTCGGCCACTAAGGACGGTAGGATTATGTGCGTGACCCCTGTTGGCGCGGCGCGGTTTGCCGGACGTGTGCGCGTTGCGCAAGGCCCGCGCCCGCGACTTGGCGCGAGCCTGCTGGCATTTGCCGCTGGCCGCACCTAAATTGTGGGCGCAACAGCTAGGATGCTCGCGAATGCAGTTGGGCCTGATCGCCTATCTCGACTCGGTTAAAAGCCGCGACCCGGCAGCGCGCTCACGCTGGGATGTCTTATTCTATCCCGGCGTGTGGGCGCTCGGCTTGCATCGCATCGCGCATTGGCTGTGGGAAGGTCGGCTCTACTTCATCGCGCGGCTGATCAACCATTTCGCGCGCTTCCTGACCGCGATCGACATCCATCCCGGCGCCAGGATCGGCAAGCGTTTCTTCCTCGATCACGGGTTCAGCGTGATCGGCGAAAGCGCCGAGATCGGCGACGATGTCACGATTTATCAGCATGTCACGCTGGGCGGGACCAACCCGACCACGGGCGTCGGCGGCAAGCGCCATCCGACGCTGCACAACGGTGTGGTGGTCGGATCGGGGGCGCAGGTACTGGGTCCAATCGAGGTGGGCGAGGGAGCGAAGATCGGCGCCAATTCGGTCGTCACCAAGGATGTCGCGCCACGCTCGACGGTGGTCGGAATTCCGGCGCGCCCGGTGCCGATCGACACCGTCCACTACAGCCCCGGCTTCGTCGCTTACGGCACGCCCTGCGGCGAGGACGCCGATCCGATGCGCGCGCGCCTGGGCGAGCTTGAGCGTGAGATTGACGAGCTGCGCAAGGAATTAGCGACATTGAAGACGCGGCGCGCGCCGCAGCCCAAGGCCAAAAGCGCTTGAGCGTGGTCGCGCCGTTCCCGGGGCCACGGGACCGGCGTCCGATCGCTACGTTCGACCGGCGTGAGCTGCAGCGCATTCTCGATCTATATGGGCGGATGGTCGCGGCCGGGCACTGGCGCGACTATGCGCTGCGGATCGATCCCGACGTGGCGGTGTTCGCCGCGTTCCGCCGCCACAGCGAGCGGCCCGAGGTGCGGATTGAAAAACGCCCCGCGCTGCGCCTGAAACAAGGGGCGTTTGCGCTGGTCGGTGAACATGGCGTGGTGCTCAAACGGGGCCAGGAGCTGAATGGCATCCTGGCCCCGATCGAGCGTCGGCTTATGCGGCTGGTTGGCTAACCGGAGCCGCGGTCCGGTCGGTGATCGGCAGGCGGTTGCGTAAGCCCTCGGGAAGCGGACGGACGATCGCCCCGCGCGCCTGATGCCAGAATGCCGAAAGCAGGAGCAGCGCCGAGCCGATGAGCAAGGCGGTCAGCGCGATATTGAGTTCGACCGCGCCGAATCGCTTGAACAGGTCGGCCAGCGCCCACAACACATAGGCGAGCGCAGAAACGAGCAAGGCGCGCCGGTCGATCGCCAGCGCGGTCACGCCGAGCGCGACGTAAAGCAACACGACAACCAGGCCCTCGCCGAGATTAGCGGTGCCGTCGTTGAGCCCGAGCAGGGTAAAGATCGGATGGACGATCATTGGCGCGGCGAGCAGGTGCAGCCAGAAGGCCACGTCCGAGCGGCGTGTGAGCCGCGCGCGATCGGACGAATCCCACCACATCGCGAACAGGAACATGCCGATCCCGAGAACGAGCGTGAAGCCGAGGATGATGTTGCGCAGATCGGGTGCGTCGGGGCCGAGTACCGCAACGACCAGGCCAAGCGCGACGGCAGCGACCGCTCCGGCACCCGCGGCGACGGTAATCGGGACTCGGAACCGCTGCCAGTGAAACCAGGCGGCGCCAGCTGCGATCGCCGCCGCGAGCGCGGCAATGATACCGCCCAATTGACTGTTATTGTTGACGTTCTCGGTGCCGAATGCGAGTGTCAGGCCCATCGCCGCGCCGCCGAACACGCCGCCGACGAAGGCGAGCAGAAGCAGGATCGAGGGCAGTGCCATGCGCCGCTTGGCCGTGAAGAAAAGGGCAAGACCCCAAGCGGTGGCGGCAACCGCCAGCGGCCCGACCGGGGTCGGCCCGCCATTCTGGATCTCGAGGCCCATCGCGCGCCCAATCGACTGGCCGATCCAGCCGACCGCGAACAGCAGGATCGCTGCCGCGACGGTGACGAAGATATCGTTGAACCCGGTGAGCAGGCGGAATTGCTCATCGTCGGGGATCGCACTCGAGCGCTGGGTCGCGACATAAGCGCGAAGCGCATCGGCCGAGGCGAGGGTAATGACCCCCGACGCGACCGCGTCGTCGAGCTCTTGCTGGCTGTACATGAATGAAGTCCTCCCTGTGGACTATGCCATAACCAAGGTGTATTATAGTGTCAATACAGCAAGGCGGTTGAACCGGCGCGCGTGGCGGGCCAAGTGAGGCGCGATGTGCAATCTCTATTCCATGACCGCGACGGTCGACGAAATGCGCCGGATCTTCGGTTCGTTCGAGGGCGAGACGTCCAATTTGCCGCCATTTGACGAGATCTATCCGGGCCATACCGCGCCGGTCTTGCGTCGACGTGAGGATGGCGGGCTCAAGCTCGAAATGATGAAGTGGGGCTTCCCCGGACCGCAAGCCGCGGGCGGCCGTCCGATCACCAATGTGCGCAATCTCGCGAGCCCGTTCTGGCGCAATGCGCTCAATGATCCGGCGCGGCGGTGCATCGTCCCGGTGACCGGTTTCTGCGAATGGACCGCCGAGCCCGACCCGGCGACGAAGCGGAAGGCCAAGGCGTGGTTCGGACTCAACCCCGAGGAGCATCCATTATTTGCCTTTGCCGGAATCTGGCGTCCTGGCGAAACGGGGCCGTTCATGGCGTTTCTGACATGCGACGCAAACGCGACAGTCGGCGCGGTCCACCCCAAGGCGATGCCGGTGATGCTGTCGCCCGGCGAAGATGTCGAGCGCTGGCTGGGGAGCGAGCGCGCCGATGCGTGCGAACTTGCCCGCCCGTATGCGGATACGGGCATGTGCCGGGTGAGTTGAGCGCTTCGTGACAGAGATTTTCAGGAGAGCAAAGATCATGGCCAAGACAGTGACCCGAACGAGCAAGAGCGGCGGCGGCGCGAAGAAGCCGAAGCCCGCGCGCAACCCGGCCAAGGCACCGAGCACGGCGGTCGCCAGACGCGGGTCCGACGACAGCTCGATGGGCGATGTGTTCATCAAACTGCTGCAGAGCCCGCTGGTCGCCGATCTGCTCGCGGTCGCGGCGACGGCGGCTCTGGCGGCGCTGGCCGAGCATGGGTTTTCCAACAGCGGTACAGGCGGCAAGCGCGCCGGGCGCGC
>JBDSTQ010000189.1:0-6503 GCA_039928195.1 Sphingomicrobium sp. | reverse complement strand
ACCATCCGCGGCACGAATATATTGCGCGACACCGGGAGCGTTTCGCCGGCGGCGTGTAGGTCTCGGAACCAACGCGAACTCGGTATACTTTCGCATTTATGTCATGAGTGGGAGGTTAGCCTGCATGCGTGCTGCCACGGCTCAAGGGAGCTGGCTTCGCCTGCCCTTTAGGTGCTTACCCGGTGACTACGTAGTCGGAAATGCCGCTGGGCCAATTTGACGTAAGTCATTGGAAAGAATGGTGGACGCACTAGGGCTCGAACCTAGGACCCGCTGATTAAGAGTCAGCTGCTCTACCAACTGAGCTATGCGTCCGTGTCGCTTGTCGCGAGAGGCCCGGGCGGCATGCCGCAGCCGAGCGACGCGCCGGTAGCATGACCGTTTTTACCGCGCAACCGCCCGCGGCCAACTCGCCCGGGACTCAGTCCAACCGCGAGCTCGTGCGTTGCTGCCGCTCGAGCGCCATCAGCAGCCCGAGGCACAGCATCACGGTCATCACCGCCGAGCCGCCGAAGCTGACCAACGGCAGCGGCACTCCGACCACGGGGGCAAGTCCCATGACCATCAGCAAATTGATCGAGACGTAGAAAAAGATCGTCGCGCTCAGCCCGGCCGCGGCCAGCTGGGCGAAGCGCGTGCGCGCGTTGCTGCTGACGCGCATGCCCCAGCGGATCACAGCGCCGAACGCGCAAATCAGCAAGATGCCGCCGACCAGCCCCCATTCCTCGGCCATCGTCGCGAACACGAAATCGGTGTGGCCTTCGGGAAGGTAATCGAGGTGGCTCTGGCTGCCTTGAAGAAAGCCCTTGCCCCAGATCCCGCCCGAGCCGATCGCGATCTTCGACTGGGCGATGTGATAGCCCGAGCCCAGCGGATCGCTCTCGGGATCGAGGAAGGTGTCGATGCGCTTGCGCTGATAGCCGTGGAGCATCGAGTAAACGATCGGCGCGGCGACCGCGATCGCCACCGCCGGCGCGGCAAACAGCCACCACGGCAGCCCGGCGAGAAACATCACGGTGACGCCGCACAGCACGACCATGATGCAAGTGCCAAGATCGGGCTGGACGAGGATCAGGAAAGCGGGAACGGCGAGCAGCACCAGCGCCGGCCAGATTGCACGCCATTTGCGGATTTCGCTCGCCGGAAGAAGCTCGAAAAAGCGCGCGAGGGTGAGCACGATCGCGGGCTTCATGAACTCCGAGGGCTGAAGCCGGATAGGGCCGAGATCGAGCCAGCGCCGCGCGCCCTTGGCGGCAAAGCCGAGCACGTCGACGCCGATCAGCATGATCAGGGTCAGCGCGTAGAGCGGAAAGGCGATCGCCTTGATCGTCGGCTCGCTGAGCCACGACATCGCGACCGCGATGGCGAGGAAGACGAGAAACACCGCGGCTTGCTTGACCGCCCACGGCTGCGCCGATCCACCGGCTGCCGAGTAGAGCACGACCAGCCCGAACGCGGCGATTCCGCTGACCATGAAAATCAAACGCCAAGGCAGCCGCGCCAGCGGGCGCGGAATGATTGCCGAAGTGATCATGCCGTGGGAACGAGCGGCGCGGCGGACTTGTAGCTGGCGAGCTGCCGCGCATTGCGTTCGGCGAGCGTTCCGCCCCATTGCTGTTCGAGCGGTGCCAGTGCTTCCAGCGCTTTCTGCCGGTCGAACATATAGGTCATCGAATCGCGGACGATCGGCGCCGCGGCCGAGGCGCCGAAGCCGCCATGTTCGATGATGCACCCGATCGCGTAGCGCGGCTTGTCGGCGGGCGCGAAGGCAATGAACAAGGCGTGGTCGCGCAGTGCCCAATTGCCTTGATGACCGCGCGATCCGAGCCGGAACACCTGCGCGGTGCCGGTCTTTCCGGCCATCTGGATATTATCGAGCAGCAGCTTCGAACCGACGCCCGTGCCGTGGCCGTTGACCACCGCCGCCATCGCCTTGCGGACAATTTCAAGATGCGCGGGCTCGACATCGAGCGCGGCCACCGGCTTGCGGCGACCGGCCAGCAGCAATTGCGGCTGAAGCAGCTTACCCGAAGCAATTCGCGCCGGCATCACCGCGAGCTGGAGCGGATTGACCAGAACATAGCCCTGGCCGATCGAGGTGTTGGCGGAATCATAGCCCTGCCATTTTCGCTTATACTTGCGTTCGAGCCATTCGGGGCCGGGCATCGTGCCGAACCGTTGACTGGGAATAGGCAGGTCGAAGTTCTCGCCATAGCCCAGATAATTGACCATCTCGGTGGTCTGCTCGGGATCGGTGATCAGGCCGGTCGCCCAGAAATAGGTGTTGCAGCTGCGTTCGACCGCCGAATGCATGTCCATCGACCCGTGCACTGCATCGCAGCGGAAATAGCGGTTGCCGATCTGGTAGCCGCCGGCGCAATGGACGCGCCTTTTCGGGTCGATCCCCTGTTTGAGAAAAGCGAGCGCCATCGCCGGCTTGATCGTTGAGCCCGACGGATACAGCCCCTGCGCGACCTTGTTGAGGAGGGGAATGTGGTCGTTGTCGGACAATTGCTTCCACTCGGTCCGGCCGATGCCTTCGCTGAAACTGTTGGGGTCGAACGCAGGCATTGAAACGAACGCCAATATGTCGCCCGAGGCAACGTCCATCGCGACCAGCGCTCCGGACTGATCGCCCATCCGCCGCGCCGCGAATTGCTGCAACCCCTGGTCAATCGTCAACTGGACGGTGTTGCCGCTGCGGTCGGGCCGCGGATCGAGCTCCTTGACCAGCTTGCCGCGCGCGGTGACCTCGACGCGCTGCCCGCCCGGCGTGCCGCGAAGATAGGGCTCGAGCGTTTTCTCGAGACCCTGTTTGCCGACCTTGAACCCGGGAATGATCAGCAGCGGATTCTTCTTCTCCGCCTCATATTCCTTGGCATTCGCAGTGCCGACATAGCCCATGAGATGGGCAACCGCGGGACCATCAGGATAAAATCGGGAATAGCCCCGCGTTGCCTGCACTCCCGGCAAATCGGGAAGGCGGACGGTGACCGCGGCATATTGCTCGTAACTGACGTTCTCCGCGACCTGCACCGGCTGGAATCCATGGCCCTGTCTAAGGTCGGTGCGGATGCGTTCGACGTTGTCCGGACTCAGCGCGAGCAACCCGACGAGCGACTCCAGCGTCCGCTCGGGATTTTCGATCTGTTGCGGAATGAGGTCGACGCGAAAACTCGAACGGTTGATCGCAATCGGCTTGCCGTGGCGGTCGATGATCCACCCGCGCCGCGGCGGCACGGGAATGAGCTGGACGCGATTGCTTTCGCTGAGCAATTTATATTTTTGATTCTGGGCGATCGAGAGCCAGCCCATGCGGCCGATCAGCACCGCGCCAATCGCCCCCTGCGCCGCGCCGAGCAAGAGCATTCGGCGTGAGAACGTCAGCGACTGGTGAACCGGTGTCAGGCGCACATGCTTCATCGCCCGAGCCGCCAGCGGTCGATCCGCGACACCGCCCAGGCACTAAGCGGAAAGGCGCTGATCGAGATCAGGATCGCGGGCACGATCTTGGCCAATTTCGGTGCCGCGCCAAGCACGTTGGCGACCTGCCACTGGGCCAGCTGGCCAAGCGTCACCAGCACCGCGGCAAGCAGCCATTCGATCCAGTAATCGCGCCACATCGTGCGACGGTCGATCAGGTCGAGCGCAAGCATCGTCGCACTCCACAACGCGATCGAGAAGCCTATCGGATACCCCGTGAACAAGTCGTTGACGAGGCCGAGCGGGGCCGCCCACCACGCGGGAAAGGCGTCGGAGCGAAGCAGCCGCCAGCTGATCAAGGCGAGATAGCCGAAATCGGGAAACCAGCCGCTCACCGAGACGATCGGCAAAGCGGCGAGCAGGGCGGCGGCGATCACTGACACCGCGGGGAACAGGCCGGCGAAGCGGCTTGGGCCTTCACCGATGCGGCGCGGCGACGCCAGGGCCGAACGGACCATCAGCGCGTCTCCGCGGCTGTCGTCGGGTCGCTTGCCGCGGCCTGCGGCATGTACGCGGGCTGGGCGATCGCGAAACTGATGTTGGCGGGATCGGCGAGCGGCACCGCGACCGCACCGTCGTCGTCGAGCTTGACCACCCGCGCAACCGGCACCAGCGGCGGGTACAGCCCGCCGGTCCCCGAAGTGACGATGATGTCGCCGCGTTTGAACGGATTGCGGCCGACCTCGAGCGGGCGGACGTCGATCGTGCCGTCGCCGCGGCCCTGGGCGATCACCGCGATGCCGCCGCGCAGCAAACGGGCCGGAACGATGCTCGCGCGGTCCGACACCAGCAACACGCGCGAAGCGAGGGCGCCGGTGTCGATGATCCGTCCAACCAGGCCTTCGGGCGCGCGCACCGGCATACCGATCCTGATCCCCTCGCGCGCGCCGACCGAGAGGATCGCGAAGCGCCGCGGACTACTGAACGAGGAGCCGACGATACGCCCCGCGGCGACCGCGTCGGCGGTCTGCTCGTGCAGGCGCAGCGCGGCTTTGAGCTGGCGATTTTCCTGCGCCACGGCGCGCGCCGAGATCATCTGCTCGATCATCGCGTGGCGCTCGCGTTTCAGCTCGCCATTTTGGCGCGCCGCATCCCAATAATTGCCCGCTCCGCCGACGAGGCCGCTGGCGGTTGCGGTGACTTCATGCAGCGCGCCGGCGACCGGGCCGGTGAGATCGAGCGCGGCGCCGCGAACGCTTTCGAAGCTTTTCGGCGCGATCAGCGACAAGGCCAGCAGGATGAGGCCGATGACCACCCCGGCGATGACTCCAAGGAGCGTGAAAAACAGCCCATATTGGGCTCGGCGCGACCAGCCGGGGCGCGCGGTCGCCACCGCTCAGACCCTTAGGCCGTCTGGAGAACGCCGCGGAACTGCTCTTCCTCCAGCGCCCGGCCAGTGCCGAGAGCAACGCAGGTCAGCGGATCGTCGGCCACGGTGACGGGGAGTCCGGTTTCGTCGCGAAGCACTTCGTCGAGGCCCTGGAGAAGCGCGCCGCCGCCGGTCAGGACGATGCCCTGGTCGCAAATGTCCGCGGCGAGCTCGGGCGCGGTATTTTCGAGCGCGATGCGGACGCCCTCGACGATCGTTCCGACGGGTTCGGACAGCGCTTCGGCGATCTGGCCCTGGTTGATCGAGATTTCCTTGGGCACGCCGTTGACGAGATCGCGGCCCTTGATGTGGACGGTCTTGCCGATCCCGTCGACGGGGGGCTTGGCGATCCCGACTTCCTTCTTGATCCGCTCGGCCGTGGCCTCGCCGATGAGGAGGTTGTGGTTGCGCCGGACGTAGGATGAAATCGCTTCGTCCATCTTGTCGCCGCCAACCCGCACCGACGTGGTGTAGGCGAGGCCGCGCAGGCTCAGCACCGCGACTTCGGTAGTGCCGCCGCCGATGTCGACGACCATCGACCCGATCGGTTCGGTGACCGGCATGTTGGCGCCGATCGCCGCCGCCATCGGCTCCTCGATCAAATAGACTTCGGAAGCGCCGGCATTGGAGGCCGCATCGCGGATCGCGCGGCGCTCGACGCTGGTCGATCCCGACGGCACGCAAATGACGATCTGGGGGAAGCGCCAGGCGCGCATCTTGCCGCCATGGACCTTGTGAATGAAGTGCTTGATCATCTGTTCGGCGACATCGATGTCGGCGATGACGCCGTCACGCAACGGACGGATCGCCTCGATTTGGTCGGGGGTCTTGCCCATCATCAATTTGGCGTCGACGCCGACCGCCTTGACCTTCTTGACGCCATTGATGGTCTCGATCGCCACCACCGAGGGCTCGTTAAGGACAATGCCGCGGCCGCGGACATAGACCAGGGTGTTGGCGGTACCGAGGTCGATCGCCATGTCGTGCGACATCCACTTGAACCAGCGCGTCCAGAACATTCTTTCCCCGTCTCTCGCTTGATAACTGACCAGCGGCGAGCGGCGCCCGCGGCTTTAATTCTTATTGTCTTCGCGCCATATAACGCAGCTTGAATTTTTCGCGGAAATTCAGGGCTTCGCCGGCCGCTTCGGATTGGGTTAAGACCCTCACCATGTCAATAAGAAGGCTTCCTCCAGAACTGATCAACCGCATCGCCGCGGGCGAAGTGGTCGAGCGTCCGGCGAGCGCGCTCAAGGAACTGGTCGAAAATGCGCTCGACGCTGGGGCTAGCGAAATCTCGGTGCGCCTTGCCGCCGGCGGGCTCGAGCATATCGAGGTCGCCGACGATGGTTCGGGGATGAGTGCCGACGAGATGCGCCTCGCACTCGAGCGGCACGCGACCTCGAAAATGCCGACCGACGCGATCGATCAGGTGCGCAGCTTCGGTTTTCGCGGCGAAGCGCTGCCGTCGATCGCCAGCGTCGCGCATGTCACGCTCGACAGCCGGGTTCGCGGCGGCGAAGGCTGGCGGATCGCAATCGACCATGGCGTCGCGGCAGGCGAGGGGCCGGCGGCGCTTCCGCCGGGCACGCGGATCCGCGTCGCCGGGCTGTTCGACAAGGTCCCCGCGCGGCGCAAATTCCTGCGCAGC
>JBDSTQ010000188.1:0-5576 GCA_039928195.1 Sphingomicrobium sp. | reverse complement strand
CGGGCGACGGGCCGGCGCTGATCTTCGACATCGGCGGCGGCTCGACCGAATTGGTGCTGGTCGATCATCTCGGCGGCGTGCCGCGCATCGTCAGCTGGTGGAGCGCGCCGTGGGGCGTGGTTTCGCTGACCGAAAGCGAAGGCCGCGACGCGCTTGAAGGTCCCGACCGGAACAAGGCCTATAAGCGAATGCGCGAGCGGGCGCGCCATTCCTTTGCCCGCTTTGCAGCGATGCTGCCCGAGGACCGCGATGGCATCCGCCTGCTCGGCACCAGCGGCACCGTGACCACGCTCGCCAGCGTCCATCTCGCTTTGCCATCCTACGACCGGCGCGCGGTCGATGGCCTCCATGTGCCGGTCGCGGACATGCAGGCGATCAGCACGATGATCGCCGGAATGGATTATGCCGAGCGCAGCAAGCTGCCGTGCATCGGTGCCGAGCGCGCCGATCTGGTCGTCGCGGGCTGCGCGATCCTTGAGGCGATCATCGAAATCTGGCCGGCGGAAAATCTCGGCATTGCCGATCGCGGCATCCGTGAGGGCATATTGCGCTCGCTGATGGCGCGCGACGGCTGGCAATTGTGAAGCACATCCGCACCGCCAAGGGGCGCAAGATTTCCTCCACCCGCTGGCTCGAACGGCAACTCAACGACCCCTATGTCAAACGCGCGCGGGCCGAAGATTATCGCAGCCGCGCGGCGTATAAACTGCTTGAGCTCGACGAGCGCTTCGGGCTGCTCAAGGGCGTCAAGCACGTTATCGACCTCGGCATCGCGCCCGGCGGCTGGAGTCAGGTCGTGCGCCGCACGGTGCCCGCCGCCAAAGTCGTCGGAATCGACCTGCTCCCGACCGACCCGATCGATGGGGTCGACATCCTGTTGCTCGATTTCATGGACGACAGCGCGCCCGATCAGCTGCGCGCCGCGCTCGGCGGCCCCGCCGACATCATTCTCTCGGACATGGCGGCGAATACCGTCGGGCATCCGCAGACCGATCATTTGCGCACCATGGGGCTGGTCGAGGCGGCGCTTGAGTTCGCGGTCGAGGTGCTGCGGCCGGGCGGCACATTCGTCGCCAAGGTGCTCGCCGGCGGCGCCGACAATAATCTCGTCGCGGCGATGAAGCGGCACTTTACCACCGTCAAACACGCCAAGCCCCCGGCGAGCCGCAAGGGCTCGTCCGAATGGTATGTCGTCGCGCAGGGGTTCAAAGGGCCGGCTGCCTAAGTGGCGCGCAAGCCTTCATTCCTGTCCAAGCTCGGCCCCGGCCTGATCACCGGCGCGGCGGATGACGATCCCAGCGGCATCGGCACGCATAGCCAGGTCGGCGCGCAATTCGGCTATGCGCTGTCGTGGACCTTCGTGCTCAGCTTCCCGTTGCTCGCGGTGATCCAGGTCGTCGCGGCGGAAATCGGCCGGGTTACCGGGCGCGGCATCGCCGCCAACCTCCGCCGCCATTACCCGCGTCCTTTGCTGTGGGCCGCGGTGGCGCTGCTGCTCATCGCCAACATCATCAATCTCGGCGCGGACCTCAGCGCGATGGGCGCGGCGGTGCAATTGCTCGCGGGCGGCAGTATCGGACTCTACACCGTCCTTCTTGGTCTGCTCTGCGCCGGGCTCGAAATCTTCATCAGCTACCGCCGCTACGCCGCGATCCTCAAATGGACGACGCTAACGCTGTTCGCCTACATTGGCGTCATCGCCGTCGCCCATGTGCCGTGGGGCGAGGCGCTGACCTCGCTGGTCGTCCCGCGCATCGAGTGGAGCGCGGCCTATGCCACCGCGTTCGTCGCGATCCTCGGCACGACCATCAGTCCTTATCTGTTTTTCTGGCAGGCGGCGCAGGAGGTGGAGGAGGCCAAGCGCAGCCACGCCAAACCGCTCTATGTCGCGCCGGCGCGAGCCGGACCCGAGCTCGCGCGGATCCGCTTCGACACTTTGGTTGGAATGGCCTTCAGCACATTGGTGTCGATCGCCATCGTCTTCGCCACCGCGGCGACGCTCCACGCCAACGGCATCCGCGACATCGCTAGCGCGGCGCAGGCCGCCGAGGCGTTGCGCCCGCTCGCCGGGAGCCTGGCCTCGGTGCTGTTCGCGGTGGGGATCGTCGGCACCGGACTTCTTGCGGTTCCGGTCCTCGCAGGTTCGGCCGCTTATGCAGTGACCGAGATGGTCGGGGTCGGGGGCAGCCTTGCGGCAAAACCGCTGCGCGCGCGGACCTTCTATATCGTGATTCTGGCGACAACATTGGCCGGAGCCTCGTTCAATGCGCTCGGCATCAATCCCATCAAGGCGCTCTATTGGGCGGCGGTTATCAACGGCGTGCTCGCGGTTCCGCTGATGGCGATCATGATGCTCATCGTCCGTAACCCCAGGGCGATGGGTGAGCTGACGTTATCGCCGCGTATGACCACGATCGGCTGGGCCGCGACCCTCATCATGACCGCGGCGACGATCCTGTTCTTCGTCGCATTGCTCTAGCGTCTGGCTTTGCGCGCGTCGGCGATGGCCGCTTTGAGAGCGTCATAACCGACCGCGCCGTTCAGCACCTTGTTGCCGACGATGAACAATGGCGTGCCGGTCGCGCCGAGCTTTCCGGCGAGCTGAAAATTCTGTTTGAGCTCGGCCTCGACCTGCGCGTCGCTGGCCACCGCGGCAGGCAGCCCGGCGGCCTGTGCGGCGGCGGTGATCGTCGCTGCGCTGGGCTTTCCGGCGGCCCACAGTGCGTCGTGATATTGATTGAACCGCCCGAGCTTTGACGCGGTTAGCGACAGCCGCGCCGCGGCGACGCTGTCGGGACCGAGGATCGGCAACTCGCGATAGACCACGCGAAGACCCCGATCTTCCTTCGCCAGCCGGTCGACGAACGGGTTGCTCGTTTTGCAATAAGGGCAGGCGTAATCGAAGAATTCGACCAAAGTGACGTCGGGCTTCGACGAGCCCTTCCACGAGCTTGCGAACGGGGTTTCGAGCGCCGCTCGGTTGGCGTCGAGCGTCGGTGCATATTGCGCGTCGTGCAGTGCATCGACGGTGTCGGTGAGGATCGCGGGATCAGCCATCAGGCCGTGGCGGACGATCCGGCCGCTGACTGCATTGGGCACCGCGAACAGCAATAGGACAGCGGTGACCGCCGAACCGATCACCCCGCCGGCAATTGCTGCGCCCAAAGCTCCGCGAGTTGGCGCGGTCGTCGTTTCATTCACTCTTCGCGGTCTTTCCGGTTTTTCTTCTTTTTCAACTCGGCGCGCGAGACCATGGCGATATCCTGCGCGCGAAGCCAGTCCGGACTGCCGGTAGGAATGCCCTTCATCGCCATTTCGGCGTTGGCCAGCGCGACTTTGGGCTTGTCCTCGAGATTGCTCCGTTCGGCCGTTGCCAGCTGGGCCCGCGCGGGATCGCCCTCGCGGTCGTAAATCACGCCCAATTGATACCAGGCGAAGGGGTTCTGATTGTCGCGGTTGACCGCCGCGCGGAGAACCTGCTTGGCCTCGGCGAAATTCTTCCGGTCCTCGGTCTCGACCAAAGCATGACCGAGCATCGCGGCGATCAGCGGCGAATTCTGCGACCGCTCGGTCGCTTCGCGCAGCGGGGCGATCGCCTCCGCCGGCTTGCCCCCTTCGAGCAGGATCTGCCCTTTAAGCTCGAGGAAAAACGGGTCGTGCGGGTCGGCTGCAAGCAATGCGTTGGCCTCGGCCATCGCTTTGTCGGCATAGCCGCTGATGTGATAGGCGTAGGACCGCGCATAATGCGCCGGAATGCTCTGGTCGCTCTCGGGATATTTGCTCACCGCGCGGCCCGGATTGCTGAACCCGAACAGCTTGGCCTTGACGCGCAGGAAGCGCGCGTTGAGCGCGGGGTCGGGCGGCTTGTTCCACGCCGGTTCGGCGCGCAGCACCTGGGTCAGCGCGACCACGCGTTCCGACGACAAGGGGTGGGTGCGCGCGTAACTGTCCTTGGCGTAGATGGCGAGGCGATATTCCTGGTTCTGCAGCTTGCCGAAAAAGGCGATCAGTCCTTTTCCGCTAACGCCCGCCGCGGAAAGATATTTGGCCCCGGCCGAGTCGGCCGAGCTTTCCTGCGTGCGCGAGAATGCGAGGTATCTCCCCATCGCCGCCTGCTGCCCGGCCATCATGATGCCCATTCCGGCATCGCCCGCGCCCGCCGCCACCGCGAGCGCGCCAAGCACGAGCGTCGCGATGGTGATCCCGGTCGCCTCTTTCTGACCATCGGCAATACGGATCGAATGGCCACCGGCGACGTGGCCAAGTTCGTGCGCGATCACCCCCTGGAGCTGACCGACATCGTCGGCGGCGTCGATCAAACCCGCCTGGATGTAAACCGTCTGGCCGGTCGCGACGAACGCATTGATCTCGGGATCGCTCAGCAGGACGACGTTGACGCTGCCTGGATCGAGTCCCGCAGCCTGGATCAAGGGACGCGAGATATCCTTGAACAACAGCTCGGTTTCGCTATCGCGGAGCAATTGGCCGTCCTCGGCCGCTGCCGGCCGCGCTGCAACCGTCAGGAGCAGCGCGACCATAAGCAGGCGCGCGAAGCGGGATAGCGGCGCATTCATCACCCCAAGCTTACCATCGGGGCGCCTGAACGCCCGATGAAAGCGCTCAGCCGAAGGTCCGCTGCCACCAGCCGCCGCGGCGCGGTTCGTCGCTGTCGTTCGCGGTGGCATCGTCATTGGCCGGCGCGGGTGTGGCTTCAGCCGGAGCAGGAGCTTCCTCCTCGGACGCTGCGGCGGCCTTGCTCGTCCGGCGCTTGCGCACGGGCTTGGCTGGCGCTTCGTCGCCCGGCGCAACTTCCGCCATCGCTGGCTCGGGCTGCACGGCCTCGGGCTCGGCTGCCTCGGGCGGCGCCGCGGCGGCTTTGCGGCGGCTGCGGCGCGGCTTGGGCGCAGGCTCGTCGGTCGTTACGGCCTCGGCGACGGGTGCGGGCCCGTCGACCGGCGGCGCACTCTCGGCAACCGGCGCTTCTTCACCGCTGGGGGTCTCAGCCATCGGTGCGCTGTCGTCGGCACGGATCTCGGTTCTCCGCCCGCGGCGGCGGCGCGGTGCGCGCGCGGGCCGCTCGGAATCGCGATCGGGCCGTTCGCCTTCGGGCTCGGCACTGGCAAGGTCCGCGACGTCGAGCGGCTCGTCCTGCTCGCCGTCCAGCGCTTCGGCCGACCCGTCGCCCGGTCCTTCCGCATCGCGCCGGCCACGGCCGCGACCGCCACGCCGGCGACGTCGCCGCCTGCGGCCCTGGCGATCGCCTTCGCTCTCCTCGCCCTCGGATGTGTCGGCACCTTCGAGCGAGATTTCCACGACGTCGTCGCCAACGTCGTCGACGTGGTCGTTGGCCTCGTCGCGCTCGTCGTGCTCGTCGATCTCTTCAAAATCATCATCGTCGTCGATCGGCGCGGCCAGGGACTGCTGCTGGACCGGCGGCGCGATCGGGCGTGGGCCCGAACTTTCGACCGTCATCCGCGCGCCTTCGAGCGCTTCGTCGATCACCACTTCGATCGACACGCCATAGCGCTGCTCGATATCGCCCAACTCGCCGCGCTTCTTGTTCAGCACATAGATCG
>JBDSTQ010000187.1:0-4632 GCA_039928195.1 Sphingomicrobium sp. | reverse complement strand
ACAATTCGGACCCCGGCGTTCATGCCGGTCGGCACCGCGGCGACGGTCAAGGCGATGCGGCCCGAGGAGGTGCGCGCGTCGGGCGCGGACATCATTCTGGGCAACACCTATCATCTGATGCTGCGGCCGGGGGCGGAGCGGGTCGCGAAGCTTGGCGGGTTGCACGAATTCATGGGCTGGGAACGGCCGATCCTGACCGACAGCGGCGGCTATCAGGTGATGAGCCTCGCCGAACTGGGCACGGTTAGCGAGGAGGGCGTGGCGTTCAAGAGCCATCTCGACGGGTCGCGGCACATGCTCACGCCCGAGCGGTCGGTCGAGGTGCAGCGGCTGCTTGGGTCGGACATCGTCATGCAGTTCGACCAATTGGTGCCGACGACATCCTCTGACGAGCAGCAGCGCGAGGCGATGGAGCGCTCGGTGCGCTGGGCCAAGCGGAGCAAGGCGGAATTTGTCCGCAGCGACGAGCATGCCGGACGCGCGGCTTTGTTCGGGATCCAGCAGGGCGCGCTCGACGAGCGAATGCGCAAGGCGTCGGCCGAGGCGCTGATCGACATTGGGTTCGATGGCTATGCGGTCGGCGGGCTCGCGGTCGGCGAAGGGCAGGAGGCGATGTTCGGCTGCCTCGATTTTGCGCCCGCGCAGCTCCCAGCGGACAAGCCGCGCTATCTGATGGGTGTGGGCAAGCCCGACGACATCGTCGGCGCCGTGCTGCGCGGGATCGATATGTTCGACTGCGTGCTGCCGACGCGCTCGGGGCGGACGGGGCAGGCGTTCACCGCCGACGGGCCGCTCAATCTGCGCAACGCGCGCTTCGCCGAGGATCGCGATCCGATCGAGCCCAATTGCCCGTGCCCGGCGTGCACGACGTTCGCGCGGGCCTATGTCCATCATTTGGTCAAAGCGGGCGAAATCCTCGGCGCGATGCTGATGACGCAGCATAATCTGTGGTTTTATCAGCGGCTGATGCAGGGGTTGCGGGAGGCGATTACGGAGCAGCGGTTGGGCGCATTCGCGACGGGCTTTGTCGAACGCTATCGCGCCTAGATCGAATCGTCTCGCGCGGCTTCGGGCTCTTCCCCGGCATTGACCCTATCCTGCGTCCGCAGTTCGAAATCACTGGCGTCGTGGCGTTCGCGGAGCTGGTCGTGGGGTTCGCCGACGGTCTTGTTGACGATCCGGCCGCGCTTGACCGCGGGGCGCTCGGCAATCGCTTTGGCCCAGCGTAGGAGATGCACATATTCGTGCGTCGCGAGGAAGATGTTGGCGTTGTCGTAGATTGTGCCAAGCGCGAGCTGACCGTACCACGGCCAGATGGCGATATCGGCAATCGAGTAGTCCGCGCCGGCGATGAACTCGCTCCCGGCAAGCCGCTGATCGAGCACGTCGAGCTGACGCTTGGCCTCCATCGCGTAGCGGTTGATCGGATATTCGAATTTCTCCGGCGCATAGACGTAGAAATGGCCGAAGCCGCCGCCGAGAAAGGGCGCGCTGCCCATCTGCCACATCAGCCACGACAGCGTTTCCGCGCGCTCGGGTCCCGACGCGGGCAGGAACTCACCGAACTTCTCGGCGAGCCAGATGAGGATCGCGCCGCTTTCGAATACGCGCACGGATTCGGGCCCGCTGCGGTCGACGAGCACCGGGATCTTGCTGTTGGGATTGGCGGCGACGAAGCCGCTGGAGAATTGGTGGCCTTCGCCGATGTCGATCAGCCACGCGTCATATTCGGCGCCGGCATGGCCGCGCGCGAGCAATTCCTCGAGCATGATGCCGATCTTTTGCCCGTTCGGCGAAGCGATCGAGTAAAGCTGAAGCGGGTGCTTGCCGACCGGCAGATCATGGTCGTGGGTCGCACCGGCGGTCGGGCGATTGATGTTGGCGAAGCGGCCGCCGCTCGGCGCTTCCCAGTTCCACACTTCGGGCGGGATATATTCGGCGTTCATGCTCGTGATCCTTTAGCGGGGGACCGTCGAGCTAGGGATGCGCGGCCGCGCTTTCCAGCGACAGCGGAGTAACTAGCCCGCGCTTTTCGACAGGAAGCTCGGCAGCGGCCCATTCCAGTCGCCCTCGATGTCCTCGACCACGGGCGAGCGCGGTTCGCGCGGTTCGCGCGGCTGGCGGGGTTCGCGTGCTTCGCGCGCGGGGCCGGGCTCGCGCGGCTCGCGCGGCGGTCGCGCCGGGCGTGGCTCGCGGGCTTCGCGCGCTGGACCGGCTTCGCGCGGGGTCCGGGCTTCGCGCGGGGGACTCGCTTCGCGCGCTGGGCGAGACTCGCGCTGCTCGGGCTCGCTGCCCTTGGATTTGGCCGTCCGGCTGCGCGGCGCGGGGGCGCTTTTCGCTGGTATTTCAATGACTTCAACCGCCGCCTCTGGCCCTTTTTTGTCACCGCGTGAAATTTTGTGTCCGGTCAACTTTTCGATGGCCGCAACAGCGTCGCCATCGGCGCGCGTCGCAAGCGTCACCGCGATTCCAGTCATGCCCGCGCGGCCGGTGCGGCCGATGCGGTGAATATAATCGTCGGGCTGCCACGGCACATCATAATTGACGACATGGCTGACGCCTTTGACGTCGAGCCCGCGCGCGGCGACGTCGGAGGCGACGAGGATGCTGATCTCGCCCGATTTGAAGCGGTCGAACTCGGCGATCCGGCTCGACTGGTCCATGTCGCCCTGAATCTGGCCGACCGCGAACCCCGAGCGCTTAAGACTGGTGGTCAGCTCGCGCACCGTGGTCTTGCGGTTGCAGAAGATGATCGCGTTGCGGAAATCGGGCCCGCGCAGCACAGTCTTGAGCGCGTCGCGCTTTTTCTCGGTCGTGGTCTCGATCAATTGCTGATCGATATTGATGTTGGCGGTCGCCGGGCGTGCCACTTCGACCCGCCGCGGATCGTTGAGGAACTTGGCCGCGAGCTTCTGGATCGGCGGCGGCATCGTCGCCGAGAACAGCAAGGTCTGGCGCGACTTCGGCAGCTTGGTGCAGATTTCCTCAATGTCGGGGATGAAGCCCATGTCGAGCATGCGGTCGGCTTCGTCGATGACCAGCAGATTGCAGTCGTTGAGCATGATTTTGCCGCGCCCGAACAGATCCATCAGCCGGCCCGGCGTCGCGATCAGCACGTCGACGCCCTTTTCGAGCGCCTTGACCTGGTCGCCCATCTGCACGCCGCCGATCAACAGCTGCATCGAAAGCTTGTGATATTTGCCGTACTTCTCGAAATTCTCGGCGACTTGCGCGGCAAGTTCGCGCGTCGGCTCGAGGATCAGCGAGCGCGGCATCCGTGCGCGCGCGCGGCCCTGCGACAAAATGTCGATCATCGGCAGGACGAAACCCGCGGTCTTGCCCGTGCCCGTTTGCGCGATGCCGATCAAATCCTTGCCCATCAGCACCGCAGGGATCGCCGCGCGCTGAATCGGTGTCGGGTCGTTATATCCGCTGTCCTCGACGGCGCGGAGCAATTCAGTCGAGAGGCCGAGATCGGCGAAAGTCATAATTTATCCGGATGATGGGTGCGGCCGCGTGGCCCCAAGCGGCCCGGCGCACCAGTGTTTTGGCTAGGCCGCGCGAGGCGCGATTGTCAAGGAAGCGTGCGCGTTACGGAAGGCGTGGCTCGAGCAGGCGGAAGCGCTTGATCGGGCAGCTTCCGCCCATCCGCGAATGGATTGCGTCGCGCCCGACGCACAGTTGGGCATCGGGCGACTGGAGATAGAAATTGCCGTAAAAGTCGAGAGCGGGGCAGTCCTTGTCGAATTTGGCGCGAACGCGCGAGCCGTTGCCGAGGATGAAATCGACCTGTTCGGGCGCCGACAGCATCGCCCGGCGGATCGCGCCGACCGGGATGCACGCCGGCCCTTTATGCTCCTTCCAGTCGAAGCGCGGCATCGGCGGACGCGGCTGCACCGGAACCCGCAGCACGACGTCGTTCTGGGTGACAAGACGCGACACCGCGCCGGGCTGTGCGACGACCAAGCCGAGCGCGAGCGGGATCACGGTCAACGTTGCAAGGGGGTTCACGATCGGCTCACCATCGGTGGGCGGCATCGCAGTCTGGCGTTGAATGGCCAATGAACTGATCGGCTTCGAGAAATGCGCCGCCGGCCGGCGCGGCTTGCCTTCCGCCCGCAACGCAAATAGAGGCGCTCAACACATCCCGCAGGTCCGCCGCGCGCGGCCGTAAGCCCGGTCCCCAGGAGAGCAAAAGTTGGCGACTTCCGCCCCCACCCCGAACCTGCCTCTGTTTTACAACGCCATTGAGCCGCTCAACGTCACGACGCACGGCGCGATGAAGGTCCGCACCGCGCTCAAAATGGGTCAGGTCGCGCGCAGCCATGCGATCCCGCTGACGGTCGATGAATTCACCATGGTCCAGCGCCATTATCCGATCGTCTTTTCGGTCGGTGAGACGCCGATTCCTATGGCGCTGATGGGCTTGAACGAGGGCGTCAACGTGTTCCTCGACGACGACGGCCGGCTGCTCGAGCCCAATTTCTACGTCCCCGCCTACATCCGCCGCTACCCGTTCCTGCTCGCCCGGCTCCGCCCCGACAACGACGAATTGTCGCTGTGCTTCGATCCCACCGCCGAAGCGGTCGGCGACTATGACGAGGGCAAGCCTTTGTTCGACGGCGACCAGCC
>JBDSTQ010000186.1:0-3927 GCA_039928195.1 Sphingomicrobium sp. | reverse complement strand
ACGGGCTCACCGGACTTGGCGACCGCACCACTTTGTCATTGTTCAGCACGTCCGATTTTCACGAACAGCAGACGGTCCAGCTCGGCCATGACTTCCGCCTCGGCGCGAGCGGGCTGACGGTGTCGGGCATCGGCACCTACGCGTGGGCGCGGCCGTCAATCCCGGGCAACAGCAAGGTCGACGCGCGCACGCTGCTCGGCACGTTCGAACTCGGCTATCCGCTGATCCGCCGCCAGTCGCGCACGCTGCGCGGCTCGGTCGGCTTCGATTATGTCGATCAGGATGTCCAGATCGACAAGATCGATCTGTCGCGCGACCGTTTGCGCGTCGCCTTTGCGCGGCTCGGTTTCGATGCGTTGAGCAGCGATTTCTCAAATCCCGGCCGCTCGCTTGCCGAACCCTTGTGGCGGCTGAGCAGCCTGCTCGAGCTGCGCCAGGGATTGAACATTTTCGGCGCGACCAAGGATTGCGGCCCGACCGGCGCCAGATGTCTCGGCATAGGCGAAATCCCGCCGACACGGATCGAAGGCCAGGCCGACGCGACGGTCGTTCGCGGCACGGTTTATGGCGAGTTGCGCCCGGCCGGCAAACTCACTCTCGCGCTCGGCGCGCGCGGCCAATACTCGCATAAGCCGTTGCTCAGCTTCGAGGAGTTTTCGGCGGGCAATTACACCGCCGGACGCGGCTACGATCCCGGCGCGCTGATCGGCGATTCGGGCTTCGGCACGCAAGCCGAAGTGCGCTACGGCAGCCGCATCCCCGCGAGCGCCAAATCGGCCGCGGTCGAATCCTATCTGTTCTGGGACCATGCGCGGATCAGCAATCGCGACCGTCTGGTGGTGCTCGATCAGTCGAATCATCTTGACTCGGTCGGCGCCGGAGCGCGCGTGTCGTTCGACCGCTTTGCGCTCGACGCCGCGGTGGCCGCCCCGCTGACCCGAGTCGGCCTCGATAATCGGCGTCCCGATCCTCGCGTTCTGATCTCGCTTTCTACCCGACTGTGGCCCTGGAGCTATCGATGAGCATGTTCGTACCCGTTGCGTCACCGCGTTCGCACCGCCGCCCGATCACCCGCAAGTCGCTGCTGATGTCGTGCGCCTCGCTCGCCCTCGCGGCGGGCGTTGTCGCGCCGCAACGGGCGCGGGCGCAAACCGCGCCCAGCGGCTACGCCGGCACGATCAACAGTTCAGGCGGGATCAACGCGGGGACGAGCACGAGCAGTGCGATTTATGTCACCGATGCGACCGCGACGATCGACTGGACGCCGACCGACAACGACGGCAGCGGCAACATCGTTTTCCTGCCGTCGTCCGAGACCGTCAATTATTACGGCCCGGGCTCCAATTATACGGTCCTCAATCGTATCCTGCCGAGCAATTCCTCGCGCGCGATCGAGCTCAACGGGAAGGTCTACTCGTTCATTGGCGATACCGGCTCGGCGACGGGCGGCAACATCTGGTTCTATAGCCCCGGGGGCATCCTCATCGGAGCGGGCGCCGTGTTCGACGTTGGCGGATTGCTGCTGACGACCAATGCGATCACCACTTTTGGACAAGGGCCGGACGGCTTCGACGCCACCTTCATTGGAGCCTCGCCGACGTCGAAAATTCAGATCGCTTCTGGCGCCCAGCTGAAAGCGCTGCAGCAGAACAGCTACATCGCGCTGGTCGCTCCGCGCATCGAGCAGGGCGGCGACGTCAGCGTCAACGGATCGATCGCCTACGTCGCTGGCGAGGCGCTTTCGATGACGATGAACCAAGGCCTGTTCGACATTCAATTCGATTGGCAAAACGGCGGCGGAACGTCGGACGCAAACGGCATCGTCCACACCGGCTCGACCACGGGCACGGAAGCCGGTGGCAAGATGTATCTGATGGCCATGCCGAAGAACCAGGCGATCACGATGCTGATCGGCGGGACGATCGGTTACGACGCGACCAACGCCACAGCCCTCAACGGCACTGTGGTCTTAAGCTCGGGCGTGTTGCGGATCGACGACATCGACGAGAATCCAAATAATCAATTCACCGACACCGGCATCACTATTCTGGATTCCGATTCCAGCATCGCGATCGACAACGCGCAGTTCCTGTCGCCGGTTCAGGCGTACGCCAATCGCAACATCGCCATCACGACGGTTGCCGGCAACGTCTTGTTTGACGGCGACCTAAACATGAGTTCATTCTACGGCGGAACGCTGTCGATGATCACCGACGGCGGATCGATTACCGTGGGTGGAAACGCCTCGCTTTACACGTCACCGATCGATTTCTTTTTCAACAGTGGCGACAGCGACGACCGATACGCGGGATCGATTGCGGTTTCGGCCACCGGTGGCGGCGCGATCTCGACCCAGAATTTGAATTTGATCGCCAACGGCAAGGGTGAGGACAATGGCGGAGGCGGCGACACGCTTGGCGGTGACGGTATTGGCGGCAACATCACAATCTACGCCGACAGCGGGAGCACGATCGACGTTGCTGGCGATCTGACTGCGGAAGCCAAGGGGTTCGGCGGTAACATGCAGGCCGGGGCCACCGGGCCGGGCAATGGTTACGGCGGGTTTATCAGCGTCTTCGCGGACGACGGCACGATCGACGTCACGGGCACAATGTCGCTCGACGCAAGCGGGTCGGGCGGTTCGGTTGACGGGTCGAATGCAGGCGCAACAAGCGGTACCGGCGGTCGGGGCGAGGGTGGCAATGTCGACGTCCATGTCGATGGTCCGGACGGCGCGGTCGATACGGGCTCGGCGCAACTTCAAGCCGACGGTTACGGCGGCAACGCGCAGACCGGCGGCAATGGCTATGGCGGCGCGATCGATGTTTACGCCGACGACGGCTCGATCGACCTCGGCGATGACTTCCGGCTCTTCGCGCGCGGCTTTGGCGGCGCGGCGAGCTATGGCTTCGGCGGCAACGGCGGATACGGCCAGGGTGGCCGCGCGTCGATCGAGGCGTTCGCGTACCCCTTGACCGAACTGATGTTTCCGCCTGTCGGCCTGATCAGCGGCGGCAACGGCGAGATGTCGACCAATGGTTCCGGTGGCACAGGCGGTGCGAGCAATGGCGACAATATCGCGGCGGGAACCGGCGGCGACGGCCAGGGCGGCTATAATTGCGATTGCAACAGCAGCGGCGGTGCGTCGATCCGCGCGTCGGTCGATGGCGGCGTGGTCGATCTTGGGGATGTCACGATAAGGTCCAACGGCGGCGGGGGCACTGGCGGTGCCGGCGCCAACAATCTGGCGGGTGGGACGGGCGGCACCGGCTATGGCGGGGAAGCCACAGTGCGCTCGGTCGACCAGTTCGAAACCGGCGCCACCGATGGCAGCATGGATTTCGGTAAGCTGGAAGTCACGACCCAGGGCTTTGGCGGCACTGGCGGCGCAAGCGCCGGCGGCACCGGCGGACTTGGCGGCGACGGTACGGGGGGAACGACGTCCATGCTTGTCGGCCTCAGCGCAACGACAGGCGAGCTGAACCTGCGCGCCAGTGGTTTTGGCGGCGACGGCGGCAATGGCGTCGATGGCGGGGACGGCGGCGACGCCTTCGGGGGCTCTTCGAGCCTCACGATTAACAGCGGCGCTTCGCTGACTGCGGGGGACATCGGCAATTTCGCCCGCGGCTTCGGCGGCAATGGCGGCAACGGCACCACGGGCTTCGGCGGCGACGGCGGGGATTTCACCGGGGGCGACAGCACCCTGACGATCGCTCAAGGGGGATCGTTGACAGCCGACAGCTATTTCGGCGCCACCAACGCACCGGGCGGCTACGAACTCGACCAGAATGGTAACGTCGTCATCGACCCGCTGACGGGGCTTCCAGTTTCGTTCGGCGGCAATGGCGGGGAGGGCGATTCCGGGGACGGCGCCGGGGGCAATGCACAGTCGGGCAGCATCGTCGCGACCATCGACGGCACCGCGAC
>JBDSTQ010000185.1:0-3307 GCA_039928195.1 Sphingomicrobium sp. | reverse complement strand
TGGATGAGCGCAGGCGGCGGTTGCGTGGCTCCGCTGGATCGCATTGGCCCCAATCATTGCCGATCCGCGGCACGCCGGTCGATGTGCCGCAGCCCAAAACGCGAACTTTCACAGCTGCGCGCGGCCGAACAGGCGGAAGAAGTTGGCGGTGGTCGCTGCGGCGAGCGTTTCCAGCGTCTCCCCGCGCAGATCGGCGACGAAGGCGGCGGTATCAGCGACGAACGCCGGTTTGCACACTTTGCCGCGGTTCGGCACCGGCGCGAGGAAGGGCGAGTCGGTTTCAACCAGTATTCGGTCGGCGGGCAGCCATTTGGCGATCGCCTGGAGGTCTTGCGCGTTCTTGAAGGTCACAATCCCCGACAGCGAGACGTAGAAACCGAGGTCGAGGCCCTTGCGCGCGAGGTCGGCCGAGCCGGTGAAACAGTGGAGAACGCCGGAGACGTCCCCTTCCCCGACGGCGCCTTCAAGCATGGCGGCCGTGTCGTCTTCGGCGTCGCGCGTGTGGATGACCAATGGCAGCTTCGTCTGGCGCGCGGCGTCGATATGCGCGGCGAAGCGCTCGCGCTGCGCGGCGCGGTCGGACTTGTCGTAGAAATAGTCGAGTCCGCATTCGCCGATGGCGACCACGCGCGGATGTTGCGCGCCCTCAACTAGTGCGGCGGCGCGGAGATCGGGGTGCGCGTCGGCCTCGTGCGGGTGCACTCCGACAGTCGCCCACACATCGGGGTGGCGATCGGCGACGGCGATGACGTCATCCCATTCACGCTGGCGGGTCGAGATGTTGAGGAAACCGGCGACACCGCGCGCACGGGCGGCGTCGAGCACTTCGTCCTGACGTTCGGCGAGTCCTTCGTAAACCAGGTGACAATGGCTATCGATCAGGGTCACGCCGCCTCTTCCCCCGCATCGAGCTCGAGACGCGGGAATAGCGCTACTGGCTGCGCGATCGGCGCGCCCCCTTCCCCCGCATCGATCGCTGCTAGCAGCCGCGCCGCTGAGTCCGGAATGACCGGAGCGATCGCTTCCGCGAGCTGGCGCACCGCTACCACTAGGGTGCCGAGAACCGCGCGCATCCGCTCGGGGTCGGTCTTGCGCAGCGTCCACGGCGCCTGCGTGTCGACATAGGCATTGCACGCGAACACCGCGCGCATCCACGCTTCGATCCCGACCGAGAAAGCGAACTGATCGAACGCCTCGGGCAATTCGACCTTCGTCGCCTGTTCGACCTGGGCAAGCAGAACGCGGTCGTCGTCGTGCTCGCCGGGCGGGGGAATAACCCCGTCCAGATTCTTGAACACCATCGACAAACTGCGCTGCGCGAGGTTGCCGAAGCTATTCGCGAGCTCGGCATTGGCGCGCGCGACGATGGCTTCGGCGCTGTAGCTGCCATCCTGCCCAAACGGGACTTCGCGCAGCAGGAAATAGCGCAGCGGATCGACCCCGAAACGCTCGGCGAGGACATTGGGGTCGACGACATTGCCGACGCTCTTGGACATTTTCTCGCCGCGGCTGAGGAGGAAACCGTGGCCGTACACCTGTTTGGGCAGCGCGATCCCCGCCGACAGCAGGAACGCCGGCCAATAGACCGCATGAAACCGCACGACGTCCTTGCCGATCAGATGGACATTCGCGGGCCAGTAGCGCCGCCACAGCGCGCTATCGTCAGGATAGCCGAGGCCGGTGATGTAATTGGTCAGCGCGTCTAGCCACACGTACATCACGTGGGTGTCGCTTCCGGGCACCGGCACGCCCCAGTCGAAGCTAGTGCGCGAGATTGAGAGATCCTTGAGCCCGCCCTCGACAAAGCGCAGCACCTCGTTGCGGCGGCTGTCGGGCTGAATGAACTCGGGCTGCGCGGCGTAGAGGTCGAGCAACGGCTGCTGATAGGCCGACAAGCGGAAGAACCAGCTTTCCTCGGCGGTCCATTCGACCGGCGTGCCTTGCGGCGAGAGCTTTTCGCCCCCTTCCCCGTCGGTCAGCTCGCCTTCTTCATAATAGGCTTCGTCGCGGACCGAATACCAACCTTCGTAACGGTCGAGGTAAAGGTCCCCGCGTGCCGCCATCGCCGCCCAGATCGCCTGGCTGGCGCGATGATGGTCAACCTCCGAAGTGCGGATGAAACGGTCGTATGAGACATTTAAAGTATCGCACATCCCCTGGAAAAGCTGAGACATTCTATTCGCGAACGCGTGGGGCTCGACACCTTCGGTGCGCGCCGCCTGGGCCATTTTGAGGCCATGTTCGTCGGTCCCGGTCTGGAACCGCACGTCGCGCCCCTGCGCGCGCTGGAACCGTGCCATCGTGTCGGCCGCAATCGCTTCGTAGGCGTGACCGATGTGCGGCGGCCCGTTGGGATAGCTGATCGCGGTGGTGATATAATAAGGGTCGGCCATGGCGTGGTCCGGCCCTAGCGAGGCCGGGTCAGCGCTTCAAGGAAGCCGGCGGGGCGATGGCCGCGAGGATCCCGCCGAGCTGGAACACCGTCGCTGCCGGATCGAGCGACAGGCGTGGCGCGATCCCGGCCAGTTCGCGCGCCTTGGCGTAGGCATCGAGCGCGCGTTCGCGCTGTTCTGGCCCGAGCCGACGCGCCTCGCGCGCGATCAATGCGGGGGCGAGTTGGAGGAAGGCGGCATAGCGTTCGGCGGCGCCTTTCTTGCCGAGTTCGCTCGCCAATTCCGAACGGCGGGCATTGGTCGCATCGCCGTCGCGCAGGATGCCGAGCGCCATATCTTCGAGTTTGGCCAAGCCAAGTTCGGCGAAGGCCAGCGCGCGGCTCGCCGAGCCGCCGGCCATGGCGATGATGCGTTTGCGCTCGGGCGCGGTCAGCGCGGGCGACTGCGCTTCGAGAATTGACGTCATGGCGTCATCGTCTAGCGCCGCGAAATCCAATCGGCGGCAGCGCGAGCGGATCGTCGGGAGCAGGCGCCCCGCGGCGTTGGTGACGAGAAAAAAGATGGTATTGGCGGGCGGCTCCTCAAGCATTTTGAGCAAAGCATTGGCGCCCGCCGATTGAAGCTCGTCGAGCGTATCGATCACCGCCACGCGCCATGGCGACATCGCCGCGGTCATCCCCATGAAGTCGCCCAATTCGCGCACCTGCTTGACGGTGATGTCGCGCGCCAGCCCCTCGCCTTTCTCTTTCGGCAGGCGCTGGAGCCAGCGCATGTCGGGGTGGCTGCCGGCCTCGATCAGGCGGACCATCGGATGGTCGTCAGTGGTGCCGATCCCGGGCAGGTCGACAGTCGGCCCCGCAGCCTCGGCGAGCACCCGCCGCGCGGCGGCAAAGGCAAAGCTCGCCTTGCCGACG
>JBDSTQ010000184.1:0-3708 GCA_039928195.1 Sphingomicrobium sp. | reverse complement strand
CGCCGAGATCCGCTCGATCTCGGGCGGCGCGGCGAGCGTTGGGATTTCGCAGAGCGCGGTGACCGACGCGATCCGTTTCATCGAGGCGGAAGTCGGCGCCGAATTGTTCGCGCGCCATGCCAAGGGCGTCGTGCTCACCCGCGAAGGCCAGCAATTCCTGCGCCACGCGCGCAACATCCTCGATGCGATGAACAATATCCGCGGCGCCATCGGCGAGGACGCGGCGACAATCGAGGGCCGCCTGATGCTTGGCGCGACGCCGATCGTGACCGGCTATTTCCTCACCGATCTGCTCGCCCGATACCGCCAGGCGTTTCCGGCGGTGGAGATCGAGGTGGTCGAGGAGCGCGGCGATTATGTCGAACATATGCTGGTCAATGGCGAGCTCGACCTCGCGATCCTCATCGTCCCCGGGCTGAGCCGCCCCGAAGCATTAGATCATGATGTCCTCCTGCGCTCCGACATGCGGGTGTGGATGGCGCCGCGCCACCCGCTGTCGCACCACGACAGCTTCAGCCTCGCCGACCTCGCGCAGGAGCCGCTGATCGACATCACGCGCGAGGAATTGCAGGCGGTGTCCGAAGCCGTCTGGGCGACCCAGCCGCACCGTCGTCCGGCCTATCGCAGCGCCTCGGTCGAGGCGATCCGCGGTCTGGTCGGGACCAACGCCGGGCTCGCGATCCTCCCCGACCTGCTCTACCGGCCGTGGTCGCTCGACGGCGACCGCATCCTCGCCAAACGCACGCGCGAGGCTTTGCCGACGGTCGACATCGGCCTCGTCTGGCGCCGCCTGACGCGCCAAAGCGACGTCGTCGCCGCCTTCATGGAAACCGCGCGCGGCAAGCGCACGATGCGGTGATCCTTTTTCCCTCCCTATCCGGAAGGACAGCGGTGAGTGCGAGCGAAGCAAAGCTTCGGAGCTCCCAACAAAGTCGCGCAAGACCACTCACACCTTCCCGCTCAAACCCCGGTAGGTCATCTTGAATAAAGCCCAAAAGCCGAATGGCTGCGTTCGACCCATTGCGGACATTAGCGACGAGTGCGAAGTTGCATGCCACCTTCATCCTTTCATGCTCCGGTTAGCGGGTGGATTGACCATCAGTCGGCGTTCGCCGCGATCGCCGGACGCACCTTGCCCAGCGCAATTTCATGCGCGCGGCAGAATTTGATCGTCCCGCTGTCGCCAAGATTCTTGGCGACGAAGCTTTTGCTCGCCAACAGCCCAGCCGCTGCAAGCGAATCGCGCAATTGCCCCGCGACAAGGTCCATGTGCCCGATGTCGCCACGCAATCGCTCGATCGTGGTGATCAACCGCATCCGCTCCGCTTCGCCAGCAGGAACCATGTACCCCAGCACATTGAGCTCGTGGACGCTCGCTCGAACGCGCATGCTGTCCAGGCGCTGGGTCGCTAATTGGGCGTAGAATGCCGAAATGTAGCGTTCTTTTTTGGACTCGAGCCGGCGCAATACGTCCGTGGTGCTAACCGATTGCCACGCACCGTCCGGGTAACCGCGGCTCGGCGTCCGCACGACATAATTTGCGCTGTAGACATTATCGGAAAAGAGCGGAAGCAGTGCGCGGTTGCCGACCACCATCCGCTTCTCGATCGCGTCGAGTTGGGTAAGGACGCACGGTCGCGTAATTTCGATTTCGTTCGCGGCGAAGTCCGACTCGGCGGCTTCCGCACGAAGCGCCACGATCGCGCTGTCGGCCCGCACGCGGTCGGCACGGTTCTCCACGACCTGCTGCGCCCCAAGCGCGAGGAGGACGCCGAGCACGATCACCCCGACCTCGCCAGCAAACACGCGCCACCCGTCGCGGGGCTTGGGGATTTTCACTCTCCCTATTCCGTCGTCATGAAACGGTGGGCCGTGCAAGTATCGGGCACCGACGAGTGGCCGCCACCTCCTCCGGAGTCATCCCGTCCGGCTTGATGGGCTTGATTCCGAGCGTTTTCCCGATTGCGAACGAGGTTACCAGATTTTCGTGAATGCGCTGATTGCGACCCTGCGCCTGCTTGAGCGCCTTGTGCAGTACCCGCTGGTCCGCAATCGTCAGCGGTGCACGAACTTCATATGGGAGGAAGTCTCCCCAGACATCGCGTTCGGCGCGTCGATTGTCGAAATTGTTGGCAAGCTCGTCATAAAATTCCGCGTATTTGCGCCGAATGTCGTGCGGCAAGGTTGCGAAGACGTCCGCATCGCGGTTGTCCCACGCCGATCGATATTCGCTGAAGGAATAAGGGTAAGACGTGTCGACAAGGGCGGCCGGCCTGCCATCTTGCGAACGATCCAGCCATCGCGCAAGCTGTCGCAATCGACGTTCGGTGCATTCGGTTTGAATATCGCGGCCCCGGTAAACCCAGAGATTGTACGCGATCTCCCGGTCAATCGTCTCGCGGAAGGTCCGGACGTCACGGTCGACCCGGATATTTTCAACCACCTGCTGCGCCGCTAGCGCGAGGAGGACGCCGAGCATGATCACCCCGACCTCGCCGGCAAAGGCGCGCCAGCCTCTCAGTGGTGTCGGAACTTTCAAGACGCTTACCCCCCACCCCTTTTCTCGCGCGCCAGGGACCATGATGCAATGAGGCTTTCGCTTTTCACGCGGGCGCGGAAAGCACGTGCGATAGGCGCCAATTTGCCGCCACAGCTAATGTCTGCTGTCCACCCAATGCGGACATCCACTTTTAACCAAACCCGCCACTCACCTTGCCATTTTGTGCACTGCAGCATAGGTAGGAAAGGCCGGATCGTCCGGCTCAACCACCGAAACGAGACCCAAAATGCGTGCGCTTGCACTCCTGTCGCTGTTCAACTTCCTGTTCGTGTCGCCGCCGCGCGTGAAGCGCTGACGCGTCACGCGGTGCGCAAATACCAGGCGTAATCGAGCTCGGGCACTTCGGCGAAATAGCGGTCCTGCTCGCTGCGTTTAACCGCCGCATAGACGTCGACGAAGCGCGCGCCGAGATAGTCCTTCATCAGCGCCGAACCAGCGAAGCGGTCGACCGCCGCGAACCAGTTGGCGGGCATCGGATCGGCGTCGCTCGCGGCCTCGGCTTCATAGCCGTTGCCGACGATTGCCGGCCCCGGGTCGAGCTTGCCGGTAATTCCGTGGTGCATCGCCGCGAGCACTGCCGCGACCGCGAGATAGGGGTTGGCGTCGGCGCCGCAGGCACGATGTTCGACATGGCGGCTGGCAGGCGAACCGGCGGGGACGCGGAACGACACGGTGCGATTGTTGACCCCCCAGGTCGGCGCAACCGGGGCATAGCTGTTGGCGCGGAAGCGACGGTAGCTGTTGGCGTTAGGCGCGAAGATCGCGAAGCTGTCGGCGAGCAGGGCTTTCATTCCGGCGATTGCGTGGCGCAGCAGCGGCGATCCCTCGGGGTCGTCGGCGGCGAACACATTGGCGCCCTGATCGTCGATCAAAGAGACATGCAGGTGCATGCCATTGCCCGCGCTCTCGGCGAAGGGCTTGGCCATGAACGTCGCTTCGATCCCATGTTTGGCCGCGGTTGCCTTGACCAGCCGTTTGTACATCACCGCATCGTCGCACGCGCGCAGCGAGTCGGGCTTGTGGCGCAAGGTCAGCTCGAATTGACCCGCGGCATATTCGGAAATCGCGCTTTCGAGCGGAATGCCTTGCGCGTCCGCGCCCGCGTAAAGATCGTCGAGGAACGGCCGCTGATCGTCGAGTTCGGCCAT
>JBDSTQ010000183.1:0-5761 GCA_039928195.1 Sphingomicrobium sp. | reverse complement strand
GGCGATGGTGCCGCGCTGCGAGGCGGCCGCGGATGGCGTGGCTGCCGATGTGATAGACTTGCGCACGCTGATGCCGTGGGACCGCGAGACAGTTCTCGATAGCGTGCGGCGGACGCGGCGCTGCCTGATCGTCCATGAGGATTTGCGCACCGGCGGGTTTGGCGCGGAGATCGCCGCGGTGGTCGCCGACGAAGCCTTCCTCGATTTGGACGCGCCGATTGCCCGCGTAACCATGCCCGACATCCCGAGCCCGCATCATCCGAGCCTGATGGAATGGGCGCTGCCCTCGCCGGCAAGCATTCGCGCCGAGATCGACCGGCTGGTAGGGTTTTGATGCTTTTTAGTTTCACGCAAAGGCGCGAAGTCGCCAAGGAAGTTCTGCGCATTTGCGCCTTTGCGCATTCGCGTGAAAATCTTCACGGCCGCGGTGCGGCGAATGCATCCGCGCAATGAGCATCGACGTCCGCGTTCCCGACGAACAGGAAGGGACCAAGGCGGTGGTCCGTGCGTGGCTCAAGCGCGTCGGCGATGCGGTCGCCGAGAATGATCCGCTGGTCGAGTTAGAGACCGACAAGGTGACGCAGGAAGTGCCCGCGCCAGCAGCGGGAGTGCTGAGCGAAATCTTGCTCGATACCGATGCCGAGGCGGTGCCGGGGGCGTTGTTGGGACGGATAGATAGTGCTGGCTCCCCGGCGCAGGCCGGGGTCCAGGAGCGCGTAAGCGCTGCTCCGCATCGCCCTGGACCCCGGCCTTCGCCGGGGAACGTGGGAGGGGAAACGCGCCTCTCTCCCTCGGTGAAACGCGCCTGCCTGCAGCATGGCCTCGACCCCGCACACCTGTCCGGCACCGGCCGCAACGGGCGCATCACGCGCGAAGATGTCGACCGGGCATTGAGCGGCGCTGAGTCTGCGCTGCCACAGGCTTCCGCGACCGCCATTCCGCACGACCGCATGCGCCGCTCGATCGCCGAAAATATGGTCCGCGCGGTGAGCGAAGCGCCGCATGTCACCGCTTTGTTCGAAGCCGATTTCTCGGCCATCGGGGCGCACAAGGCGGCGCGCGCCGCGAACGACACCAAACTCAGCTACACCGCGTACATCGTCAAAGCCGCCGCCGAGGCGATGGCGGTTGCGCCCGCGATCAACGGGCGCTGGGAAGCCGACCGCATCGCTATTTCGCCGACCATCGATATCGGCGTCGGGACCGCACTTGGCGACAAAGGCTTGATCGTGCCCGTGGTCAAGGACGCGGGCGCGCTGTCGCTCGAGCAAGTCGGCGAACAGCTCGACGCGCTGACCGCCAAGGCGCGCGCGGGCAAGCTCGACCGCGGCGACGTCGCCGGGGGCAGCTTCACCATCTCCAACCACGGCGTCTCGGGCAGCCTGCTCGCTGCGCCGATCATCCTTCACCAGGGCCAGGCCGCGATTCTCGGGGTCGGCAAATTGGAGAAGCGCGCAGTGGTGCGTGAAATCGACGGCGCCGACGCGGTGGTCATCCGGGCGATGGCCTATGTCACGCTGACCATCGATCATCGCGTCGTCGACGGCCACCAGACCAACGCCTGGCTCAGCCGCTTCGTCGAAATCCTCGAAAGCTGGCCGCAAGCTTAGGAACGGGTGCGCGGCTGAACGGTTTCGAGATTGCCGAACCGCAGGAGCCCACCGATGCCCGATACCAAGGATCATGAGACTTCCGGCCGTCAGCGCGCGCTGATTGGCGCGGGAATCGCCGCCGCCGCCGCTGGTGCCGCCTTCGTCATCAATCGCAAAATGAAAGCCGACGGCGAGGAGCCGATCAGCGACGCTCCCGAATGGACCTTCCGCAAGCGCGTCGAGGGCGAGGAGGGGCCGCTCACCGGCCGCAGCGTGACGATCAACCGCCCGCGACAGGAAGTTTACGCCCGGTGGCGCGACTTCACCGCATTCCCGCAATTCATGGACAATGTCCGCTCGGTCGAGAAAATCGACGACAAGAATTCGCGATGGACGATCGAAGCGCCCGCCGGGACGAGTGTCGAGCTGGTCACGGAAATTACCGCCGACGAGCCGGGCTCACGGATTGCGTGGAAAAGCACCGAGGAGTCGCAGATCGCGACCACCGGCGAAGTGTTGTTCGAGGACGCCGCCCCCGGCCGCGGGACGGTCGTCCGGCTGGTGCAGAGCTATGCGCCGCCCGCCGGCGTGATCGGCAAGGCGGTCGCCAAGCTGTTCCAGCGCGAGCCCTATGTGCAGGCGCGCCGCGACCTTCGGCGGTTCAAGCAATTGCTCGAAACCGGCGAAGTGACGACCAACGCCTCGCCCTCGGGCCGTACGTCCGAATCCCCCACCAAAGCCCGGATCTAGGAGACTTTTCCATGCGAGCATTGACCTGGCAGGGCCGTCACGACGTTCGCGTCGACACCGTCCCCGATCCCGAAATCGTCAACCCGCGCGATGCGATCTTGCAGGTTACGTCGACCGCGATATGCGGTTCGGACCTTCATTTGTACGACAAATATATCCCGACGCTGCGCGCGGGGGACATCCTCGGCCACGAATTCATGGGCGAGGTGGTCGAGGTCGGCGCCAAGTCGACGCTCAAGAAGGGCCAGCGCGTCGTTGTCCCGTTCACGATCAGTTGCGGTCAATGTTTTTTCTGTGAAAAGCTGCAATTTTCAGCCTGCGACAACAGCAACCCGGCGGAAACCGCCGACGCGTCCGAGCTGATGATGGGGCATCCGATGGGCGCGGCATTTGGCTTCGCCCATCTCACCGGCGGTTACGCCGGGGGTCAGGCCGAATATGTCCGCGTACCGTATTCGGACGTCGGGCCGATCGTCGTCCCCGATCATCTCGACGACGACCAGGTGCTGTTTCTCAGCGACATTCTTCCGACTGGCTGGCAAGCGGCGGAAAATGCCGGCATCGAGCCCGGCGACACCGTCGCGGTGTGGGGCTGCGGCCCGGTCGGGCTGTTCGCGATCCAGTCGGCGCTGATCCTCGGCGCGCATCGCGTGATCGCGATCGACCATTATCCCGCGCGGCTGCAACTGGCGAAAGGGCTCGGCGCCGAAATTCTCGATTATAACGAGGTCGACGTACGCGAGGCGCTGGACGAAATGACCGGCGGGATCGGCCCCGATGCGGCGATCGATTGCGTCGGCCAGGAAAGCCACGGCCTGACCATCGACAATCTCGTCGACACGGTGAAGGCGCACACTTTCCTCGGGACCGAACGGCCGCATGCGCTGCGCCAGATGCTTCTTGCGGTGCGCAAGGGCGGGCGGGTTTCGATCCCCGGAGTCTATGGCGGTTTCGCCGACAAATTCCCGCTCGGCCAGATGATGGAGAAAGGCCTGACGATTAAACAGGGTCAGACCCACGTCCAGAAATATACCAAGCCGCTGCTCGCGCTGATCGAGCAGGGCAAGGTCGATACGACCTTCCTCATCTCGCACCGCGAGCCGCTCGAGAAAGCGGCCGAAATGTACCGCCACTGGCACGACGAGCAGAATGAATTCACCAAGATCGTTCTGAAAACCCCGGCGGTAAAAGGCTTTGTCGCGACCGCATCGACCAAGCAGCATGAGCCGGCGTAGCGCTACTCGCCAGTTCGCCAGGGAAACGCGCTACAGCTTTTCGGGCGCCTTTTCGACCGGCTCCTCGCCGATCAGCTCGACCTTGACCGAAATCCGCGTGCGCGCCTTTTTGTAGCCGAGCTGCATCGGCATTCCGACCGCAACCGTCTCGGCGACCGACAGCAGCGCGACGGTGTCGCGGGTGCCAAGATTGCGCGCTGCGGTCAGCGCCGCGTCGTAGAGGCGCCGGCGGTATGCGGGGGGCAGGATCAGCTTGTGCGAGATGCCGGCGAGCCCGCGCTTGGTCATCCGGTAAAGCAGGCCGGCGGCGTAGCTGACGCGAATCGAATCGCGGTGGTTCTTCATGCGATCTTCGTTGCCATGTTCGACCACATCTTCGACGATCGCCGGATCGATCGGGAAATGCTTGAAGCGCGCCAAAGCGAGCCGCTGCTCAAGGTCGGTATCACCGCCAGCGGCATAGCCTTCCAGCACGTCGTCATAGCCGCCGAGCGCCTTGAAGGCTTTGGCGGGGACGACGTGGAAACCGCGCAGCTGATTGGTGCCGAGGCGCAAATTGGTGCGGTTGAGATGCGAGGTCGCATCGCGCTGGAGAAAGCCGAAGCTTCGTTCGGGTAAATGGGCGGCGATCCACTCGATAGCATTGGGCGCGAGGATCGTGTCGGCGTCGCAGAATATCAGCAGGTCGCCGGTCGCCACCGCCGCGCCGACATTGCGCGCCCGCCAGTTGGAAAAATATTCCTGCCCCTCGACGCTGACCACACGGACCGCTGGAAAATGCTCGCGGACATAAGCGCCGGTGCCCTCGGGGCAGGAATAATCGACGACGATGATCTCGGCCGCGCCAAGTTCGAGCATGCGCGGCAAACTGCGCTTGAGATGTTCAAGCCTGCCCTTGCAGGTGGTGATGATGCTGAAGCTACGCTGCACTGATGCACCTTGTTCACGTTGGCGGCCGTGATGAGAAATGGCGCACCCGACAGGATTCGAACCTGTGGCCTCTGCCTTCGGAGGGCAGCGCTCTATCCAGCTGAGCTACGGGTGCGTGTGGCGCCGCGCTTAGCCGTCGTGGGAAAAAGCGGCAAGCGGGTCGAGGAAGCGCGCGAGCGCGGCGTGGAGCGCATGGCGGGCCGAACCAACGACCATTCCGACATGCCCGCAGTCGAAGCCGTGGCTCGGTCCGGCAGGCGCGGTCGCCGCCGGGGCAATGCGGTCGCGGCCAGCGGTCAGATGAAGCATTGGCACGGACAGCGCATCGCCCATGCAGTGGCCGCCGACACCCCATCCGCCGGTGCCCGGCAGGTCGCGTGCGAACAGTTCCTCGATCAGCTCGCGCGCGGCGGGGAAGGGCAAGGGCTCGCCCTCGTTCGCCCAATCCTCGAGCGCGACGAAGCGCTGTGCCTCCGCGCCGGCGGGGTCGAGCTCGCCGAATCTGGCGAATTTGCTCACCGTGCGGAGCGGGTCGAGCGACCAGAAGGCGGCTTGAAGCACCTCCATTGGCAGCGCGCCAAGCGCCTCGGCCGGCGCGCGCGCCTGGCCCCAGATGCGCGCCAGGGCAGCGCGCGAATCGGCCGGATAGAGGCCGAAGTGCCACGGCGCGGCAAGCGTCGCGACGCGCTCGCACGGCACCAGATTGGCCGCCGCCAGCGCCATCGTCCCGCCGAGGCAATAGCCGATCAGCGCCGCGGGCCGCGCCACATCGCGCAGTAGCGGGACGAGGATCGTCTCGACATGGCCGGCAACGTCGAGCGCCGCGCGTTGGCGCGCTTCGCCCCAGTCGAGCAGCAGCGCGCGGCGGCCCATCGCGGCGACCGCGCCGGCGAGCGATACCTGCGCGTCGAGATCGAGGATGTGCGGCGGGTTGATCAGCGACGGGACGAGCACCGCCGGCGGGCCGTCGCCGCCATGATCGCGCAAGGTCGCGCCGCCGATCCGCGCGATTTCGGGCTTGGCCGCGGGCGCCGGCGCGCGCGCCGCGGCTTCATAGGCGGCGAGCCCGGCGAGCGCGGCGCGGGCCAGCGCGGGATCGCCGACGCCCGCCTGACGAACCAGCGCGAGGAACAAAGGCAACGGTCGTGGGGCGCGTTCATGTTGCAGTGCACGATACTCCGGTAGTAGATCGGCTGGCGCGGCAGCGGAGCGAGTGAATGGCGAGAAACGCGGGCAAGGTTACGATCAAGAAAT
>JBDSTQ010000182.1:0-2941 GCA_039928195.1 Sphingomicrobium sp. | reverse complement strand
GAGGATGGCTGGCTGCTCGCCGTCGCCACTGGAAAATCCGACCGCGGGCTGAAGCATTGCCTTGAGGCGCATGGGATTCACGCGCGCTTCGTGTCGCTCCAGACCGCCGACCGCCATCCCTCGAAGCCGCACCCGTCGATGGCGCTGCAGGCAATCGCCGAAGCGGGGGCCGCCCCGGAAACAACCTTTGTCGTTGGCGATACCAGCTTCGACATGGGCATGGCGGTTGGCGCGGGGACGCTGCCGATCGGCGCCGGCTGGGGCTATCATGACGCCGACGAATTGTTGCGCGCGGGCGCTGCGGGCGTGGCCGAAGCGCCGGGCGATGTCCTCGCGCTGATCAAGGAGCATGCGGATGCTTGATGAAAAGGAGGCCAAGCGGCGCTTTCTGTTGTTCACTCTCGCGCGGTTGGGCGGGCTGATCGTCTTCTTCATCGGCATCGCGATCGCCTACAGCGATGTGCTGCGCGAGGGCGGGTGGCCGCAGGTCGGTGTGATCATCGCGGCGCTGGGCGCGATCGACAGCCTGTTCGCGCCGCTGTTGCTCAAGCGCGGCTGGGACAAGGCCGACAAGTGAAGCGCTTCTGGACGGACGTCGCGACAGTCGTCGCGGCCGGTGGCTGGGGAATCACGCTCGACGGCAAGCCGCTGCGCACTCCGGCGCGCGCGCCGCTGGTGGTGCCGGCCGAAGCGCTGGCAGTGGCCATTGCCGACGAATGGCGCGCGGCGGAAGAGACGGTCGATCCGCGGGCGATGATCCTGACCGGGCTCGTCAATGCCGCGATCGACCGGGTCGCTCCCGATCGGGCGGGCTTCGCGACGGATCTGGCGCGTTATGCCGAGGCGGACCTGACTTGCTATCGCGCCGAAGGGCCGCAGCCGCTGATCGAGCGCGAGGCGGCGGCGTGGGACGATCTGCTGAACTGGGCGCGGCGGCGGTTCGATGTCGATTTCGTGATTACCGACGCGCTGATCCATGCCGCACAGCCGCCGGCGACGGTCGAGCGGCTAGCGCATGCGGTGGCGAGCCTCGACGCGTTCCGGCTCGCCGGTCTGTCGCCGCTGGTGACGATCGGCGGATCTTTGATCGCGGCGCTCGCGCTGCTCGAACAAGCGCGAACGCCCGCGCAGGCGTGGGCGGCGGTCAGCGTCGACGACACGTGGCAGATCGAGCAATGGGGCGCGGATGACGAGGCGCTCGCGGCGCTCGCCAATCGCGAGCGCGATTTTATGGCGGCGGCGCGATATCTGGAACTGCTGGACACCTAGATTGCCCGCTCATCCTGAGTAGGGACTGAGCGAGCGAAGCGAAGCGAGACGAAGGCCCGTATCGAAAGGTCCTTCGATACGCGTCTTCGGCTTCGCTCAGCCGCTACTCAGGATGAGCGGGTTTGAATTGTCCTAATGCTCGGGGCCGATGAGCTCGCGGACGAAATCGTTGAGGCGGGTTTGGCGGACGCGCTTGGCGCGCTCGGCGGCGAGGATCGCGCGGACCTGGGCGAGACATTCGGCCATGTCCTGATTGACCAGGACATATTCATATTCGGCCCAATGATCGATTTCATTGGCGGCGCGCTGCATGCGGTCGGCGATGACTTCGGCGCTGTCGGTGCCGCGGCTGCGCAGGCGGCGCTCAAGCTCGTCCAGCGACGGCGGGAGCAGGAAGATGGTCACCAGATTCTCGCCGAAATCGGGCTCGAGCTGACGCGCGCCCTGCCAGTCGATGTCGAACAAGATGTCGCGACCGTCGCGCAGCGCCTGCTTCACCGGCGCCTTGGGCGTGCCATAGCGATGATTGAAGACGTTCGCCCATTCGACGAACTCGCTCGCCGCAATCATGCGGTCGAACTCGGCATCGTCGACGAAATGATAATCGACGTCCTCGGCTTCGCCCGGGCGCATCGGCCGGGTCGTCGCCGAGACCGACATGCGCACCTCGGGTTCGGCCTCGAGCAGCATGTGCGAAATGGTCGATTTGCCTGCGCCGGAGGGGGACGACAGAACGATCAGCAGCCCGCGCCGCTGGCGCGAGGGAGTGGCGGCGGGCGGGGCAGGGTCCATGGCCAACCTTGGCGGGGGCAGACGGGGCGCGTCAAGCAGGCGATGGTGCACTGCACAAAAAAGACTTGAAATGGTGCGGCGCAATGTCTATTGTGCAATGCAGCAATTCAGGAGAACACCATCATGGCTACCGAAAACACCACCCAGGCGCAGAACGCCGCCAATGCCCCGGCGAAGATCGCCGACGCGATCGCCACCACGACCGAGAAGGTCGTCAAGGCGAGCGCCACCGTCGCCAAGCGCGAGCGCGCCAAGACCCAGCGCCGCAACAAGCGTCAGGCGACTGCCGCCAAGACCGCGACGCGCCGCGCCACCACCGCCAAGCGCAAGTACACCCGCAAGGCCGCGACTGCCGTCAACAAGACTGCTGCCGCCGCTCAGGAGACGATCAAGACCATGACCAACGGCAATGCATTCCCGAGCTTCGACGCGATCCCGGCGTTCGCGCCGTTCCAGTCGATGTTCGCCAACGTTGGCGATCGCGGCCAGGACATCGCTCAGCGTGGCCAGAAGGTCGCCGAGCAGTTCGCCGACATCACCCGTTCGAATGTCGAAGCGATCGTCGAAGCTGGCCGCGTTGCCGCCAATGGCGCGCGCACGATCGGCCAGGACGTTGTCGCCACCGGTCGTGACGGCGTCGAGCAGGCCGCGGACGCGATCCGTTCGCTCGCCGAAGCCAAGTCGCCGACCGAATATCTGCAGCTGCAGAACAACTTCGCGCGCGCTTCGTTCGACCGCATGGTCAGCGAAACGTCGAAGCTGACCGAGACCATGGTCAAGCTCGCCGGCGAAGCGTTCCAGCCGCTGTCGAACCGCGCTTCGGCCAATGCCGAGCGCTTCAACACCTTCGTTGCCTGACCCTCTCCCCTCCTAACGTCTA
>JBDSTQ010000181.1:0-14070 GCA_039928195.1 Sphingomicrobium sp. | reverse complement strand
CTTTTGCGGAAGCGAGATCCATGATTTTACTCCTTGAGGGTGTGACAATGACTTAGTGAAGATTGACGGCGTCGTTGAGATAGACCGCCGTGAGCAAAGTGAAGACATAGGCCTGGATCAGACACACCAATATCTCGAGCGCGCTGACGAAGATGATGAAAATCAAGCTGAGCGCGCCGACCCCCCAGCCGACCGCGCCACCGTTGAAACCGGTGACGATGAAGCTGCCGAACACTTCCATCAGAATATGGCCGGCGAACATCGCGACGAACAGCCGCAGTCCCAGGCTGAACGGGCGGACAAGAAAGCTGATCAGCTCGATCGGGAACAGGAACACGGCCATGTACCACGGCACCCCCGACGGGATGAACAGCGAGAAAAAGTGCAGGCCGTGGCGCCAGAAGCCGACGATCAGAACGATCGAGAAGCTGATGATCGCAAGCACGCCGGTGACGCTGAAATGGCTGGTGCTGGTGAACGGGTGAAGCCCGGGAATGAGCGCGAGCGGCATCAAGCCGAGAAAATTCGCGACGAGGATGAAGGCGAACAACGAGAACAGCAAAGGCACGAACTTTTTGCCTTCGGGCCCGATCGTGGCGCCGGCCATGCGGTTGATGAAGCCGGTCACTTCCTCGACCGCGACTTGCCAGCGACCGGGTACGAGCTGACGCTTCATGCCCATCGCCATGAAGCCGAAAATGATCACCAGGGTGACCAGCATCCACAACGCGCTGTTGGTGAAGCTGAGGTCATAGCCGCCGACGTGCAGCGGAGCGATCGGCTCCACCGTGAACTGATGCATCGGGTCGATTTTGCCTTCGGCCGCCACGTTCGCTCTATCCTCTTACGACTTTCGCCCCGGGCCGTCGGCCGAGGACGTTTTTGAAATCCGTACGACGTTCCAGAGTCCCACTCCGAAACCCACGAACAGCATTGTCAGCAGCAGCCACGGCCGAGTCCCGAGCAGATAGTCGAGACCCCACCCCAATAGGCCGCCGCCGATCGGGCCACCAATTAGATGCCCGATGACTTGCTGGCCGATCCTTTGCGTCGGATCGACCGGCGCGACGCCAGTGCGCTTCGCCTCGGCCGCCTGGGCCCGCTCAAGCCGCGCTTCGAGCGAATCGAGCCGGGCGTCGGGGGTCAGCCGCTGCGCCTCTTCATCCTCTTCCGTCGCCATGTGTCTCCCCTGTGCGTCGCACCGCCGGGAAAGCGGAGCCTCAAGCAAAGGACGTGGAACATGGCGGCGAACGAGCCCGCCAAGGCGCGGACCCTTTATGAACCGAGCCGCCGATAGTCAACCGCGGCGGACTGGGATACGAGCCGTGGAATGCATCGCCTAATCTATGTTTCGGTCGCTGCCGCGACGCTCGTCGCCGCAGCACCGGCCATCACAGCGGTCAACATCGAGCGCAACAGCGCGACGCTCGAGTTTAGCTACTCGTGGCCGGCGCAAGCCGCCGCGATTACGCCGCTCGACCGCCGCTTCCGCGCCAACATGGCGACAGCGTTGCGCTCGGCGCAGGCGACCGCGCGCGACGAGCAGAAATTGACCCGCGAGCAGAAGCGCCCGTTCAATCGGCAATATTTTGCGATGGCGTGGACCAGCACGGGGCAAAGCAAGCGCCTGCTGTCGCTCCAATATGACCTCGGCGAGTTCACCGGCGGTGCGCACCCTAACAGCAATAATGGCGTTTTGTTGTGGGACCGTGCGCTGGCGCGCGAGATTGCCGCCGACAGCCTGTTCGCGCGGTCCGGCGGACTCGCGGCGGCGACGCGCGCGAACTATTGCAAGGCGCTCGACGCCGAGCGGCTCAAGCGGCGCGAGGGCGAGAAGCTCGACGGGATGTTCAGTGCGTGCCCCAAGTTTTCCGAAGTCGCCATTGCCCCCGTCGACACCAATCAGGACGGTCGCTTCGATATGCTCGACTTCACCGCCGCGCCCTACACCGCAGGCCCGTATGTCGAAGGCGAATATGCGATTGCGTTGCCGGTGACCGCCGCGCTCATCGCCGCCCTAAAGCCGCAATATCGCGCGTCATTCGCCGCTCAGCGGCAATAATCGGGGACCGGGGCGCCCTGCCCCGCTGCGCGCCTCCGCCACATACTGTCGAGCCACAGATAGGACTGGCCGACCGCGACCCTCGCGAGCAATTGACAGCCGGCGGTGACGCCCACGTCGGCCGGACTCGCGCCCTTCGCCGCCGCGAGCCGCGTGTACAGCGCGCGCCGGGTGACGTTGATCGTCGCGACCTGGCTGCGGACATTGGCCCCGGCCGCCGAGGATAGCCCGAGATAACCGTCGTAGCGCTCGCCCACGATCCCCGCCGCGCGCGCCCCATCCACCGCCGTGGTCTGCGCATTTGCCGCCGGCGCCAGCACAAGCAGCGTGGCACAGGCCAATAGCATCCTCATTGCTGCGGCTTTGTGGGGAACGCCTGCGGGTTCTGGTTGATCAATTGCTCGACGTCCTTTTGCAAGCGCACCAGCACTTCCTGACGGATCGTGACATTCAGGTTGATCTCGATCGGTTTGTCGGGCGTCTTGACCGAGATGCAGCCGCCAAGCGGCAGGCAGAACAGCGCGATTGCGGCCGATGCGGCGATCTTGTGGGGTTTCGTCATAATCATCTCTTCGCTGGCGGGGTGGGAGTGAGTTCGATGGTCTGGGTGACCGGGGTTTGCGTTTGCGACTGGGTTTCGTCCTCGCGGCGGACCTCGGTGACGATCCCGGGGATCTCGTCGAGCGGACGCGGGAGCACATCGTTGATCTGCTGGCGCGGATCCTTGTAGGCCTTGGCGGTCTGGATCAGCGCGCGGAAGGGGCCGCGGATATTGATGTTGAAACGGAACGGGACCTTGGCGAAGGCGCCGCGGACCAGCTTGGCCGCGCCCGAAGAGCCGCTCAGCCCGAGCTGATCGATCGTAATGCGCGACGCGAATTCGCCCGACAAATCGCCGTCGAGGCGCACGACCATCGTCCTGAAATGCAAATCCTTGAGCGCGTCGAAGGCGATCTTCGCGGCGAAGCCGAGATTGGCGCGATTGACCGCGCCGACGTACGACAGGCTTCCGCCCGGCACGCGCGCGTCGAGCCGCCCGCCGACGATGCGCCCGCCATTTTCGTCGAAGATCATCGGCAGCACGCCGTCAAACTTGCCGGTCGCGCCGATCTCCTTGAATCCGAAATTCTGGACAAAGGTGTTGGCGTCGAGCCCGACGACCTCGAACGTCAGCCGCTTGGCGGTCGGCCGGGCGAAGTTGAGCACGGTTTCCTGGAGGATCAATGTGCCGCCCATGAACGGCCATTCGCCGCGCTCGATCCTGACCAATTGGCCGGGCAGCAACTGATATTTGATCTGGCCATTTTCGACCAAAATGCCGGGGTTGATCGAACTGACCGCGAGCGTCTGACCGGGGTCGGTAGTGAGGCCAAGGAGGTCGCTGAAATGCAGCGTCCCCTTGATCCCCGTGACCGGCCCGAACGGCGCCGCGAGGTCGAGATTGTCGGTTGTGAAATCGCCGGTCGAGGTGACCTTGCCAGTGCGCGTCCAGTCGATCCGCCCGGTGCCGCGCACCGTGCCATTGACCAACGCGATGACCCCCTCAGTCAGGCGCGTGATCATGTCGGGCTGGAACCCCGAGCCGAAGGTCAGGCCAGGCACGTCGAGCAAGGCGCGGCCGGCGCCGGCGGACAGGCGATGCTCGACATCGACATTGGTCACCAGCCGGCTGCCGTCCGGAGTCCGCAGGCTGCCGTCGGCGCGGACATAATCGCCGGCGATGGTCAAATGGAGGTCATTGCTGCGCAGCGGATAGAAGCGCGGATTGGCGCCGCGGTCGGTGACCCGCGCCGCCGAATCGACCGTGATGTCGCCGTGATAGACCTTCCACTTCCCGTCTGCCTGGTCGAGCAGCAATGGAACATTGCCGATGGTCGCCTTGGCTTCGGCGAAATTGCCGCTGATCCCGTTCCCCGCAAACGTGCCGTTCAGACGCGCGGTGTCGAACAGGATCGGCGATTCGGGCCGGCCAAGCCGCATCGCGACCGTGCGCAAATCGAACCGTTGACCGACGATCTGTCCGCCGCCTGTGGCGAGACTGAGCGGCGAGCTGCCGATCCGCCCGCCGAGCCTGGTCGCGCCGATGCGCGCGCTTGCCAGCACCGGTCCGCCGACGCCTTTGGTGACCATCGCGGGGCCGATCGGACAGACCGGCAGGCGCGTCCGACCGAACTGGATTACGCCGGTGCGCAGCGCGTCGAAACTGACCACGGCGCAGGCTGTCCCGAACGCAAAGGCCCCGCCGCGCCCGATGCGGCCCTCGATCGGCAGGCGCAGCGCTTGCGCGCGGCCATCGGGAAATGGTCCGTCGAGCTGGGCGATGGTGCTGAGCGCGGTCGATCCGCCCGGCCCGGGGCCGAAGCGCACCGGGGTCAGCGCAAGCCGGGTCGCGCCGGCGCGATAGGGCGCGAGGTCGGCGACCCCGCTCATCGGTCCGCCGGCGCGCGCCTGGCGCAGAGTCACGCGTCCGCTCGGCAGGCCGCCTCCGCTCATCGCGATATCGCCGTCGATGCGCAGGCCGCCGGCCGGCCAATAATAGGTCACGCCGGTGCCGCCGCGGACTTGCGCGCGCGCGCCGTTGGCGCCCTTGATGTCGGCATCGTCGATGCGCGCCGCGCCGCCGCCGGGGAAATTGACCAGGCGGATTTTGCCTGCGCTGTTGAAATTACGCGCGGTGCGCCCGATCGCATTGCCGATCGCGGTGGCGACCGGGCCAATCGGCGTCTTCGCCGCGGCGGCGAGCGGCTGGGTCACGCCGGCAAGCAGCGACGGGTCGAGCGCGGCGCTGTCGGCTGCAAAATCGCCGACCAAAGCGAAGGTCCCGGCGCGGGTGCCGAGACGATACGCGCCGGCAAGGCGTGTGCGGTCAGCGAAAATCGTCCCCAGCCGCGACTTTTGCGCGGCGAGCTTCACCTGCCCGCTGACGTCGGCGAACGACCCTTTGTAGGTCAGCTCGCCATTGAATGCCGCGAGCCCGTTATTGCCCGCGTTGATGCTGGCGATCGCCATCCGCCCGCGGCCGTCGAGCGCGGTGAACGATTCGTTGAAACTGGCGGTGGCATCGAAGCGCGGCGCGACCACATCGAAGCGGCTCGACGGGCAGGTGAAGCGGTCGAGCGTCACTGGCCCGTCGATCTGCGGCCGCCGCGCCGCCACGGCCACCACCAAATTGGCGCGCAAATTGGTCCCGGCGCACCGCCCTGGCGCGATGCGTGGGCTGACCAATGCGGCGCGGCCCTTGAACCCGCCGCTGAGTTGCCCGCTGCCAACCAGTGCGACACCGACCGGGCCGAACGGCGTGCGCAGCGCGATCGTGCTATCGGCGACATCGAGCGCGAAATTGGGCAGCTGGAACGGCTTGTTCGACGGCGGCGGGAGCAATTTGTCGACTTCGCCCCAACTGACCTTGCCGCGGATCAACTGGCCGCGCAGGCGGACGCCGCGCGCGACGATGCGATAGACTTCGAACTGGCCGTTCCATTTCAGGCGCATCTGGATTTGCGCGTAACGCGCGACGAGATCGGGTTTGGCGGGATTGCCGATGACCAGGTTGCTGACTTGCTGGGTCCGGAAGCCGACGCGATCGAGCCGGTAAGTCGCGACAACGCCGCGGCGGTCGAGCTCGCGTTTGAGGTAATGGGTGGCGATCGGCCGGCGCTCGATCCACACCGCGGCGATGCCAAGGATGAACACCCCGAGCACGGCCAGCGCGATGAGCGAGGCAAACCGCATCCGGCGCGGGCGCACGACGACCACCGTCGTTTCCGGATTGGCGACATGCTCCGCCCGGTTTTCGCGCCTCCGCTCGCTCATCAGTTCCTGATAACCTTTCGTGTTGGCGACCGTTCCAGCGCTGGCATGACCCTTCCCGCGCGCTGTGATCTATGGTCTAGTGCGCTCGCTCGGGCCAGCCGCGACAAAGGACGGCATGCACGGGCGCGCCACAGACAGCAGCAGCAGGCGGAACGACCAGGGCGGGCACCGCGCGCGGTTGCGCGATCGGCTGCTCGACGGCGGACCCGCCGGCTTCCACGACTATGAGCTGATCGAATATTTACTTACCCTGACCATTCCCCGGGTCGACACCAAGCCGCTGGCCAAGCGGCTCCTGCACGATTTCGGGGGGATTGGTCCTTTGCTTGGCGCAAGCCCCGATACGCTGCGCCGCGAAGGACTGAGCGATGCCGCGGTGGCCGCGCTCAAGATTGCCCAGGCATCGGCGCTACGCCTGCTCGAGACGCGTATCGAAGACCGCCCCTTGCTGTCGAGCTGGGACGCGCTCGAGCAATATCTTCATGCCGCCATGGCGCATTCGCGGGTCGAGGAGGTGCGCATCCTGTTCCTCAACGCGAAGAACCTGCTGATCGCCAATGAAGCGCTGTGGCAGGGCAGCGTCGACGAGGCTTCGGTCCATGTGCGCGAAGTCATCGCCCGCGCCATCGCGCTTGGCGCGACTGCGCTGATAATTGTCCACAATCACCCGAGCGGCGATCCCAGTCCCAGCCAGCAGGACATCCGCCTGACCCGCGATCTGATCGACGCCGGGCGGCACATGAAGGTGACAGTCCACGATCACGTCATCGTCGGCTCTGGCGCGCGCACGAGCATGAAGGCGATGGGGCTGATTTGAGTGAAGTCTTCGGTTGAATGGTTGCAGCCGCTATGGCGATAGGACCGTCGGGCAATGCAGGAGCAGGCGATGTCTAACGCAGCAAACGTCGGTGCCTTTGCGATCATTCCGAGCAATGACTTGCCCGCCGCGATTCCGTGCTGGGAACGGTTGGGGTTTGTGCGCAGCGACGGCGATGACAATTATGTGATCATGACCGGTTGGGACTGCGAAGTGCATTTGACGCAGGCAGGCAGCGGCCCGTGGCGCGTTCCGCAGGACAATAATCCATTCGGGGTGTTCATCCGCACGCCGCAGGTTGATGCAATCGCCGCCCGCGTCGACGATCTGATCATCCGCCCGGGCGGGGTTTTGCGGCATCGCGAATGGGGCCTGTATGAAGTTGGTATTTGCGGACCTGACAATTTGCTGGTTCGCATTGGCTGGCCTTCAAGCCTGATGAAAGGCCCCTGACCCGCCTCCGATTGACGGCCGTATTTGAAGCGTCGCACCGCCTCTGCTAGCCGCTCTCCCCATGATCCCACGCTATTCCCGCCCCGCAATGACCGCCATCTGGTCGGCCGAAAATCGCTTCCGCATCTGGTGGCAGATCGAGGTTTTCGCGGCTGAAGCGATGGGCAAGGTCGGAATGATCCCCGCCGACGATGCGGTCACGATCCGCAAAGCCTATGACGACAATGCGCTGGGCGCGATCGACGTCCCCGCGATCGACGCCATCGAAGCCGTCACCAAACATGACGTGATCGCCTTCCTCACCTGGGCGGGCGAAAAACTGGGTGCTGAACGGCGCTGGCTGCACCAAGGCATGACCAGCTCCGACGTGCTCGACACTGCGCTCGCCGTGCAGCTCAAGCAGGCCGCCGACCTGCTCATCGCCGACCTCGACGCTTTGCTGGCTGTGCTCGAACGCCGGGCGTTCGAACATAAACTCACCCCGACGATCGGCCGCAGCCACGGCATCCATGCCGAGCCCGTGACGTTCGGGCTCAAGCTCGCCCAGGCCCACGCCGAATTCGCCCGCAATCGCGCGCGCCTGATCGCCGCGCGCGACGATGTCGCGACCTGCGCGATTTCGGGTGCGGTGGGCACTTTCGCCAACATCGACCCGGCGATCGAGGCGCATGTCGCCAAGGCATTGGGCCTCACCCCCGAACCGGTCTCGACCCAAGTCATCCCGCGCGACCGCCACGCAATGTTCTTCGCCACATTGGGCGTCATCGCCAGCTCGATCGAGCGGGTGGCGACAGAGATCCGCCACCTCCAGCGCACCGAAGTGCTCGAGGCAGAGGAATATTTCGCGCCCGGCCAGAAAGGCAGCTCGGCGATGCCGCACAAGCGCAATCCGGTGCTGACCGAAAATCTGACCGGCCTCGCGCGCATGGTCCGCGGCTATGTCACGCCAGCGCTCGAAAATGTCGCTTTGTGGCATGAGCGCGATATCTCGCACTCGTCGGTCGAGCGCTACATTGGCCCCGACGCAACCATCACGCTCGATTTTGCGCTCGCGCGGCTGACCGGCGTGATCGACAAATTGCTTATTTATCCCAAGCGCATGCAGAAGAATCTCGACCGTATGGGCGGGCTGATCCATTCGCAGCGCGTGCTGCTTGCGCTGACTCAGGCCGGGGCCAGCCGGGAAGACGCCTATGCACTCGTCCAGCGCAACGCGATGAAGGTGTGGGAAGCCGACGGTCAGCTGTCGTTGCTCGACCTGCTCAAAACCGATCCGGCGGTGACCGAGCGCCTGGCGCCGACCGAACTCGATGCGCTGTTCGACCTCGACTATCATTTCAAGCAGGTCGACACGATTTTCAACCGCGTGTTCGGGCGCTCCGCCTAGGCCATCGCTGGACGGGCCTTTTCAGCGCCCGACCAAGCCGATAAGCCAGCCACGACATGTCACAAGCAGACGTCCATGATGCGCTCCAGCCGGCGATGAACGCGATTGTCGCACATGACGATCTGCGTATTCAGGCCGGCGGCTATCTGCTTGAATTGTCGCCCGACTGGATCGTCCGCCGCGCGTCGCAAAATATCCAGTCATTCCTCGGTAAATCGCACGTGACGATGATCGATGAGCCTTTCGGACACTTCGTTCAGGCGCAGGCGCTGCACGATCTGCGCAATCACTTCTCGCGACTGAGTGGGACCACCGGTGTCGCGCGCGCTTATGGCGTGCGTCTGACCCACGAGCATGATCGGTTCGATCTTGCCTTCCAGCTCAGCGACAGCCGCGTTCTGCTTGAGGCGACACCGACTAGCGGAGACTGGGTCGGACAGGCGCTTGGTACGGTCGGCGGGCTGGTCGCGGGCCTTGCCGGCCTCGGCGGCCAGACGCTGCTCGATGCCGCCGCGCGGCGCATGCGCGCGCTCACCGGCTACGACCGGGTAACGCTGACGTGGGGCGGCGAACGCGCGGAAAGCAGCCGCGGCGGTTTCGCCGCGCCGGCCCGCGCGCTGCGCGAACTTCCGGCGATCGTGGCCGATTGTGCGGGCGAGACCGTGGCGTTGTTTCCTCAGCGGCGTGGCGCGCAGGCGATCGCCGTAGCCTTGCTCCGCGCGCCTTCCGACAGTGTCCGCACCGGCTTGGGCGAGCAGGACGTTCGCGCCGCGCTGCGCCTGCCGTTTACAGCTGCTGGACAAGACGGCGAATTCCGCGCCGACAGCCGGATTCCGCGCGCGCCCAGTTTCGAGCTTCACGCCGCCGCCGAACTGTTCGCGCAAATGTTCGCGATGCGCGCCGAGGTCGGCGGCGCCGCCTAAATTACCCCAAAGCGTCGCGAATCCGGCTGAAAAAGCCCTTCGATGCCGGGCATTCGTCGCCGGTCTCGGTGCCGCGGAATTCCTCGAGCAATTGTTTCTGTTTCGCGCTCATGCGGGTCGGCGTCTCGACCAATATGCGCGCGACGAGATCGCCGCGCCCGCGGCCATTGAGGACGCTCATTCCCGCGCCGCGATGGCGCAATTGCTCGCCCGACTGGACACCGGGGGGGATCTTGAGTTCAACCGCTTTGCCGTCGACGCCGGGGAGCCTGATCGCCCCGCCAAGCGCGGCGGTGGTGAAGCTGACCGGGCAATCGGCGACCAATGTCGTGCCTTCACGCGCGAAGATCGAATGGCGCTTCATGTGGACGAAGAGATAGAGATCGCCGCCAGCGGCGCCGCGAATGCCGGCCTCGCCTTCCCCGGCAACGCGAATGCGCGTGCCCTCGTCGACCCCGGCGGGAATTTTGACCGACAGCGTGCGGCGTCCGACAGCGCGGCCCTCACCGGCACAAGCGGGGCACGGATCGGCGATCACTTCGCCCGAGCCGCGGCACGTCGGGCACCCGCGTTCGACCACGAAAAAGCCTTGCTGGGCGCGGACTTTGCCCGCGCCGCCGCAAGTCTGGCAGGCGCTCGCGCAATGGTCGGTGCGGGCGCAGCCGCGGCCGCTGCACGCTTCGCATTGGCCGAGCGCATCGACGGTGATCGACTTTTCGGCGCCGGTGAACGCTTCCTCCAGGCTGAGCTCGAGATCGTAGCGCAAATCGGCACCACGCGAGGCGTTCTGGCGCGCCCCGCGCGGGTCCATGAACTCGCCAAAGATGGTCGAAAAAATATCAGAGAAACCGTCGAACCCGGCATTCCCGCCGAACGGGTCGGCGCCGCCGCCGCCATTCTGAAACGCGGCATGGCCGAAGCGATCGTAGGCGGCGCGCTTCTGCGGGTCGCGCAGCACGTCATACGCCTGGTTGAGCGACTTGAACTTGGCTTCGCTGTCCTTGCACCCGCCCTTACGGTCGGGATGACAGTCCATCGCCGCCTTGCGGTAGGCGGCCTTGAGTGTTCGCTCATCGGCGGTCCGATCGACCCCGAGAAGTTGGTAATAATCGGTTTCCACGCAGAACTAATCCCCAACCGTTCGGGCTGAGCCCGTCGAAGCCCTGTCCTTCTCCTTCGCGAACGAAGTGATTGACAGTCCTTCGACAAGCTCAGGACGAACGGCGATATTCATCGCCGTTACGCTTTATTCTCGTCGTCGACCTCGGAGAATTCGGCGTCGACAACTTCCTCGTCCGCCGCCGCCGGCTGCTCGGCTGCGGCTTCGCCTTCGGCGCCCGGGGCCGCTTCGGCTTCGGGCGACGCGCTCGACTGCTGCTGCGCTTCATACATTGCCTGGCCGAGCTTCATTGCTGCCTGGGTCAGCGCATTGGTCTTCTCGGTCATCTGGTCGGCATCGCCGCCTTCGACCGCGGTCTTGGCCTCGGCGAGCGCGGTTTCGATCTCGGTCTTGATCTCCGCCGAAACCTTGTCGCCATGCTCGGCGAGCTGACGCTCGGTCGAGTGGATCAGGCTTTCGGCATTGTTCTTGGCCTCGGCCGCGGCGCGCCGCTTCTTGTCTTCCTCGGCGAATTTCTCGGCGTCCTTGACCATCTGGTCGATGTCGGCGTCGGCGAGCCCGCCCGACGCCTGGATGCGGATCTGCTGTTCTTTGCCGGTGCCCTTGTCCTTGGCACTAACATTGACGATGCCATTGGCGTCGATGTCGAACGTGACCTCGATCTGCGGCACGCCGCGCGGCGCCGGGGGAATGCCGACGAGGTCGAACTGGCCGAGCACCTTATTGTCCGCGGCCATTTCGCGCTCGCCCTGAAAGACGCGGATGGTGACCGCGTTCTGATTGTCGTCGGCGGTCGAGAAGACCTGGCTCTTCTTGGTCGGAATGGTGGTGTTGCGGTCGATCATCCGGGTGAACACGCCGCCCAATGTCTCGATACCGAGCGACAGCGGGGTGACGTCGAGCAGCAGCACGTCCTTGACGTCGCCCTGGAGCACGCCCGCCTGAATCGCCGCGCCCATCGCGACGACCTCATCGGGGTTGACCCCGGTGTGCGGTTCCTTGCCGAAAAATTCCTTCACCCGCTCGCGCACACGCGGCATGCGGGTCATGCCGCCGACGAGCACCACTTCGGCGATGTCCTTGGCCTCAAGCCCGGCGTCCTTGAGCGCCTTCTTGCACGGCTCCATCGTCCGCTCGATGAGATCGTCGACGAGTTTCTCGAGGTCGGCGCGGGTGATCGTCTCGACGAGGTGGAGCGGTGTGGTCGCGCCGCCTTCCATGCGCGCGGTGATAAACGGCTGGTTGATCTCGGTCGTCGCCGCCGAACTCAGTTCGATCTTGGCCTTTTCGGCGGCTTCCTTGAGCCGCTGCAGCGCGAGGCGATCGGTGCGCAGGTCGATGCCTTCCTTGGCCTTGAACTTGTCGGCGAGCCAATTGACGATGCGCGCGTCGAAATCCTCGCCGCCGAGGAAGGTGTCGCCGTTGGTCGACTTCACCTCGAACACGCCGTCGCCAATCTCGAGCACCGAGACGTCGAACGTGCCGCCACCCAAGTCATAGACCGCGATCGTCTTGCCGTCGTCCTTGTCGAGCCCATAAGCGAGCGCGGCGGCGGTCGGCTCGTTGATGATCCGCAGCACTTCGAGACCGGCGATCTGGCCGGCGTCCTTGGTCGCCTGGCGCTGCGCATCGTTGAAATATGCGGGAACGGTGATGACCGCCTGGCTGACGGTTTCGCCGAGATATGCCTCGGCGGTTTCCTTCATTTTCTGAAGGATGAACGCGCTGATCTGCGACGGCGAATAGTCCTTGCCTCCGGCCCCGACCCAGGCATCGCCATTGGCGCCCTTGACGATCTTGTAGGGCACCAATTCGGTGTCCTTCTTGGTGATCGGATCGTCGAAGCGGCGCCCGATCAGGCGCTTGACGGCATAGATCGTATTGTCGGGATTGGTCACCGACTGACGCTTGGCCGGTTGACCGACCAGGCGCTCGCCTTCCTTGGTGAAAGCGACCGTTGACGGCGTTGTGCGCGCGCCTTCGGCATTCTCGATTACCTTGGGCTTGCCGCCCTCCATCACTGCGACGCAGCTATTGGTTGTCCCCAAGTCGATCCCGATGACCTTGGCCATAATTTTTCCTCTTTATTAGCCCCGTTTCGGTCCACCGTTCCGGGGGCCGAACCATTGATTTCGGAGGCGATATAGGGGGCCTTGGGGCGACAACAAGGATCAGCGGGCCGCAGCGGGGCAAAGCTTTCTTGACCAGTTGCTGGCATATCGGCGCGCATGGAACGACTGGCGAATGGAGAGTGGCTGACGCGCGAGCGAGTGATCGTCGTCGCCAGTCTGTTCGCGCTCGCCAGCCTGGCATCGCTGATCTGGCTGTTCGCGGGCGGGCACGGCACGCTCGATTCGCTCGGCCGCCCGATGGGCACCGATTTCTCCAACGTGTGGAGCGCGGGGTGGATGGCCGACCATGGCCAGGCCGCGCAGGCATGGGACTGGAACGCGCATTTCGCGGTTCAGCGCGCGGTCCACCACAAGACCGACGTCGACCTGTTCGGTTGGCACTATCCGCCGCCGTTCCTGCTCATCGCCGGCTTGCTCGCGAAGTTGCCGTATGTCCCGGCGCTGATGGTCTGGCAGCTGGCCACGTTCGTCCCGTTCGCCTGGCTAATGTGGCGCCTGGTACCGCGGTGGGAGAGCCTGTTGCTGACGCTTGCCGCGCCGGTCACTTTGATCTGCCTGACCCACGGCCACAACGGTTTCCTCACCGCCTTGCTCCTCGCTGGCGGACTGGCGCTGCTCGAACGGCGGCCGGTGTTTGGCGGACTGCTGCTAGGGGCGCTCATCTACAAGCCGCAGTTCGCATTGATCCTGCCGGTGCTGGTGCTGGCAACACGCAACTGGAGGGCGATTCTCGGCGCGATCATCTCCGCAACCGTCCTCGTCGCTCTCACCCTGGTCTTATGGGGCTGGCCGGTGTGGCAGGCGTTCCTCGATAGCCTTCCGCTGACCCGGCAAATAGTGATCGAGCAAGGCGCGACCGGCTGGTTTAAAATTGCCAGTCCGTTCGCCGCCGCGCGGATGTGGGGCGCGGGCTTGCCGCTGGCTTATACGGTGCAGCTGGCGGTCACATTGGCGGCGATGGCCGCGGTGGCATGGGCGGCGCTCAGCCTGCCGCCCGAACGGCGCAATGCGCTCGCCTGCGCAGCGGTGCTGGCGTCGACGCCCTACGTGCTCGATTATGATTTGGTGGTGCTGCTTCCGGCGCTCGCGTGGATCTCGATCGACCGCCAGCGCGAGGGCTGGCTCGTGTGGGACAAGACGCTGATTGCACTGATCTGGGCCGCTCCGCTTGCCGGCCGCCAAATCGCCGAATTCACTTATTTGCCGCTCGACCTCATGAGCATCTTCGCGGTCACTTGGCTCGCGCTCAGGGCACCGTTTAGAGCATCGCCATCCCGCCGTTGACGTGCAGCGTCTGGCCGGTGACGTAACCCGCCTCGCGGCTCGCGAGATACACGCAGGCCGCGCCGATATCGTTGCCCTC